>CAYJOT010000001.1:0-50629 GCA_964371935.1 uncultured Candidatus Saccharibacteria bacterium
ACGCCCAATAAATCCGGATAACGCTTGAGGTCTACGTATTACCGCGGGTGCTGGCCAAAAATTTTACTTTTTGTTTTGGACTATATCATAATCCATTTGAAAAAAATGGATCCCTAGCGTGTTATAACAGAATCCTTGAATCTGTTATCTGTCCCGTCGGGACAAGTCTCTGAGGCGCCCATGTTAAACACTCGGTGTTTAACATGGTTGCCTGCTGATTCTCCATACGTAATCGGTCAGCGTTGTTAAACACTCGGTGTTTAACAATAGACCAATGCACCCTGATACCCGTATGGCATTCCAGCATATAAGCTAAGTTATTCAATGCCGATTGCTCGGCAAGGACGCGCCGTCCCTTATGGGATCACGTAGTTACCAACCTCTTATTCCACCGGTACGCTCAATCCGGCCCAAAGGGCCGGACTTGTTCCCGGTGAAAAGCAGTTTACAGGCCGAAACCCTTCTTCCTGCACGCGGCGTCGCTCGATCAGGCTTTCGCCCATTGTCGAATATTCTCGACTGCTGCCACCCGTAGGTGTACGAGCCGTGTCTCAGTCTCGTCGTTGGGGGCCGTGCTCTCACACCCCCTACCCGTCATTGCCTTGGTGGGCCGTTACCTCACCAACAAGCTGATAGGACCTAGGCTCCTCTCAAAGTGTCCCGACGAATCGGGACTTTACCCTACACCTCTTTGGACTCTTGACGAAATATATTGGATATGCTACAATAGCAAACAGAAGGGGGGTGATAATGGATGATGATGCCGTTGATGTTTGTTTGTATTATGGCGGTTGCCCTTGTGGGCGCCACCGTCGTTACAACGGTTGACGGCTGGATGAATCCATAAATCCAGCGTCAACCTCGGTCCTGGGCATGACCTTACCAAAAACTGCCTTATTTATTTTGTCAAAAATCCAAAGAGGTATAGGGACTATCGGGAATTAGTCCGCCTTTCGGCGGATTATGCCCGTCTTTGAGGTAGATGCCAGGGTATTACTAACTCGTTCGCCACTAACCATATTCGGTATTGCTACCAAATATGATCCGTTCGACTTGCATGCCTTATCCACGCCGCCAGCGTTCATCCTGGACCAGGATCAAATCCTCTATAAAGGTTGGAATCCGCCAGATGGCGGACCAACCATACTAAATCGGAACAGCTGGAAAAAGATAATTCCAAACTGTTTTGGGATTCACAAATTGTAAATTTGCTTTCCTTATCAGACATCCGCCAACTGGCGGATTCAGGCAAACAACAACCACGCAAAGCTCCGATCCTTCAGAACCTTACGTGGTCATTGGTTTTCCAAAAAGCGGCAACTCTTTTTAAAAACCAGTCCCGCTACGCGGGATTCTCGATTTTCTCACCAGATCAAAGATTTGGAAAAAATCGGAACAACTCGATTGTGAATTGTGACCTTCCGGCACTGCTCCGCCGAAAGAGCGATTATCAGCCACTTCATAATGGTAGACTTATACTAATCCTTTCCCATTTTCTTGTCAAGCGCAATATTTATATCACTATTTTGACCGATCGAACAAGATAGTGATATAAACTACCAGGGAATTATCAATTATCTCTGTGCCTGCAACAGATTTTTTACCATATCCCAGTACCGGCCATCGCCTTGTTTCTCCCTCACGTAATACCACCACTCCGCGCCCCAGAGATAGTACTCATCAAACCCCGTATCTTGAGCATACTGGATTGTCTCGCGGAAATATTCGGGAGGAAAGATGCCGGTCTGTTCCTCGTATGACAGCAGGGGTATTTCAACCGGGCCCCATGGTTCGGCCTGGAGTTCGATCACGATGAAGCGTTTTGTGTACTCGCCCGTAAGCCAGCGCGCAAATCGCTGTCTGAACTTGAAAAAGGATGGGCTTAAAGGATAATCAATAATGCCTGTATAGCGCCCGATCGACGGAGGATAGATGCGACGATACATGGTGGTGCCAAATATGTCTCCGGCGCGAATTGCCCTATTCCATAACCCAAGCTCTCCACCGTCCGTCACCACGACCGGATGCACCGGATCAAGAGATTTTACGAGTGCGATCTCATCTTGAAGCGCCTGCTGCGGCCGCGTCGCGCACAAACCGAATTTCAAAAACGGTTCGTTTTCCACTTGCCACATCTGGAGCGCCGGATGATTTTTGTACCGTTGTACAACTTCCGTCAGATATACGCGCAGCCACGCTTCTAATTCCTCGTTTGGAAATTTGGATTTTGAAATTTGAAATTCCCGCGTCCACGCGGGCATATGACATTCGGGCCAGCGCGGCGTCTTCATGCCAACCACGACAACCACGCCAAT
Organism: uncultured Candidatus Saccharibacteria bacterium; assembly: GCA_964371935.1. GTDB lineage: Bacteria > Patescibacteriota > Minisyncoccia > Sungbacterales > HO2-52-23 > JACQRW01. The sequence continues at coordinate 2,316 of CAYJOT010000001.1, forward strand.
CCCCCGCTCGGCGGCCCGATTCATCTGCCAGTCAAGATTTGAGAAGTCATACGTTCCGCGCTCGCGTTCAATCTCATCCCAATACGCGATCAGCCGCATCTTTTTTGGGTGCAGTTCATCCACAATCGCAGAAAAATTTTTTTGCCAATCAAGCCCGAGCGCGCGGCTGTACTTGTCCGAAAACGTAACACCCCATGTGATATCGCGGTGCGAATCAACCGGAAGCGCCGCCGCATAGGTAACCAGACCAAGCACAATAAGCCCAACGGCAATGCAGGTTGTAGCGCTCATTTTGCCGATCAGACGCAAACCCCGGGCCCGCTCTTTGAGCAAAAACCATCCGGCAAGGAAAATAACGGCGTGGCGCATGCTTTGTGTGGCATCCACGAGCGCCGGATGCGCCAAAAAGATTGCGCCGCTTACCATAAATGAACCGAGCGATCCATAGACGCGATTGGCAAAATACCAGCCCCGGTTTGCCATGCTTGCCGTCTCCGAGAGCGCAAACACGCGCTGCCTGATGCGAGAAATCAGCAGCAGCGCAAGAGCAAATATGACTCCGCCCATGCGCGGCCAGAAAAATCCGGCAAGAAAGTTCGTCTCCTCAAACGTGATCTTGGTAAGTACGTTGGAGATTCCGAAACACAACGCGCTGGCCAACGCAAGGAGAAAAACCGTGACACGTAATTCTTTTTTCTCGGTGATAAAGAAAAGAAATCCGCCGAAAATCAAGATGGTGAACGCGACCAAATCGCCAAAACCGAGAAGCTGCTGTTTCAAGAGAGACCCAATGGTAAGCGTTGCAATGGGAGACATCGCGCCCACGAGTGCCAAAGTTCCGGCAACATCGGCTTTCCGGATCGCAAGAAAAACACAGAGCATCGCAGCAATGAAAAAAGCTCCCGCAATAAGCGCCACCGGAATTACGGAAAGCGGAATGTTTGTCACGCCAAACGGCAGAAGCAGCAAAGAGAATATGCCGAGCAGCCCAAACCAAAACGTATACACCCACGGATCAACAAACCCCCGCTTGAGCAGCAGCTTGTCAAACACCACCGAGGTGCCAAGAACTATTTGCGCAGTTATTGCGATGAGAAGCCAGGTCATAACAGCCGATGGTGCTTAAAATAATACCGGAGCCTTGAGGAGTAAAAAAGGCACTGCCGTTTGAGCGGTGAATGGGCATGGCCCTCAAGCATATCAACAACCGCATCGCACACAAAGTAAGTCAGAAAGCCCAGTTGTCGTAACCGCTCGGAGAGGTCAAGGCCTTCAAAAAACATAAAGTATCCTTCATCAAATCCACCTACCTGTTCAAATATTTTGCGAGGGATGGCGTTGAAGCTCTCAATAACCCAATCAACCGGGATAGTCCGATCATAATTCCAATAGTTGAAGGAAAATTGCGCGGTCAGATCCATAAACCAACGGGTGCGAATCAAGCGAAATGTAATAAAGAGACCCAAAAACCACCCGATTGTAGCCCGCACAAAATTCGGGCGGTATCCCATATTCCAGAAAATAGTTGTCCCGCGCTCGGAAACCAACTTTCCGCCAACCAATCCAATTACAGAATGATTCGCTAAAAAATGTAGCATCGACTGAATCGAATCTGGTCGTACAAGAATATCATTATCAAGGAACACGAGATACTCACCATGTGCCTGCTCGGCACCACGGTTCCGAGAATAGGTTGGCCCGCGGTTTTTGTCATTCCGGATCAACATACAAGTTGGAAATTCTGAACGCATCATCTCTAATGTTCCGTCGGACGAACAATCATCTACCACAATAATCTCTTGTGGCACAGCATTGCTTTTTTCTAACGCTTTGAGAGAACGGCGCAAAAATTCCTTGCCATTATACGAGATAATTATGACCGAAAATGAACTATTCATAATTTTTCTCCGCACTCTCTGCTTGCTCAATAATATTCTTATATTCCCAAGCGCTCTTGCGAATTCTCCGCTCCATTGTCTCATAATCAATTTCCACCAGTCCAAACCGTGGCCAGAAGCCTCGCAATTCCGGAAATTCAAAATTATCCAAGAGCGACCAGTAAAAATAACCGCGGACATCAGCGCCTTCTCGTATTGCTTTTTTCATCCACCGAACATGCTCTTGGATAAATTTTTCACGATGCATATCACGGGCATCTGCGATGCCGTTTTCGGTAATCAGAATAGGTTTTCCATATTTTTGAAATCGCTTTATGGCATGGTAAATACCTTCTGGGTAGATCTGCCATCCCAAATCGCTTTTCCTCGCAATTTCATTTTCTATAGTGAACAGTCCAAAGTACTTTCCGCCCCAGCGAAAAGCTATTGGCTCGTGTTTGTAATACTGAATACCAAGAAAATCAGTATACGGACTCATACGCTTCAGAAACCTGTCTTCACTCAAGTAGTTTGTTATTTTCACCGCCAACTGATTCCAGAGATGGTTTTTGTACGGCGCCCGATGAGCTACGGCATGCGAGATGCCGATTTGAAAATCTGCAGACAGCACATGCCCGGCTTCATAGACCATTTTGTGCGCGAGAGTAAAATTCTTCGCTGCACGGTAAGCATAAACCACATTCTTTTCTCCGGGCGGCTGGACTCCGGTTATATACCCAAATGCCGTGTATAAATTTGGCTCGTTGAACGGCTGCCAATACCGCACCACGTCGCGAAACTGATCCATCATATGCTTTGCAAATCTCACATAATCCGCAACGGTTTTTTGATTTTTCCATCCCCCCTGATCTCGCACCCATAAAGGATTAGTCCAGTGCCACAACGTCACGAACGGCTCCATGCCGCGTTCGCGAAGCGCCGTGATAACTTTGCGGTAATGCTCGATCTCCTGCTCGTCAAACCTCCCTTCTTCTGGTTCAATACGCGACCACTCAATCGAAAAACGGTGGGCATTGTGGCCAAGCTGTTTTGCAATATCAAAATCCTCACGAAAGCGATGGTAATGGTCGCACGCAGTACCGGAAATATAATTTTCGGGCCGCGTCGCTTGCTCCCGTATCATCGGCCACGACGCAAGATACCCGAATCTTTTCTCGGCCTCGGCCGCGAGCCGCTCCGCGTTCGCCAACTCCCACTCGCTCCAGTCATTGTGATTCCCGCCCTCCACCTGATGGCTCGAGGTCGCCGCTCCCCACAAAAAGTTTTTTGGAAATTGAAAGTTATCGGACATGAGCAAAGAGTATTATTATGAGCATCTCACTGTTCAAGTATATTTGTAAACTCCATAAATATCAAAGATCAACATATTATGGCCGATCGGTTATGGATTGTTGACAGTCAAAATTCCATTTCCGTCGAAAAATTCTCGGATGATACTATGTCTTTTGTATCGTCCCCCGATCTCGAATACTAAAAATGTGCACATGATTTCTCACCCTCAGCACATCAAGAAAAGTTAAAAAATCTTCCGGCAGGGGAGCATGGCCAATCCATACGCTTTTTTGCAGTTGGGTAAAACCGGCTGCCAGCAGTTCTACACGAATTGCCCTCCGTTTACTTCGCTCTTTCTCCGGAATATCAAAAATTACCAAGCGCCCTATGCCATCCTTTTTGGGCAATAGTTCTCGCTTTTTTGTTTCTCCGATCTTCTGTTCTCCTTGTTTCGTCAGCCGCCACCGCGCACCTGAAGCCCTTCCCGATTTTTCGATCAAACCTTCTGTCTTGAGTCGTGAAAGAAGCACGGTAAAAGTTCTTTGAGTAACACGCCCCCGTGGATAGGTATTGAAAGCGCCCATGACACTCCTAAAACGTCGAAAACCGCCGCGCAAAGGGAACATAACATCGAGCATCCCTTCGCCTGCCTCGCTTAATTTTTCGAGAATACAGCGCGTAATAGTTTTGCGTACCCTCCTTTTCGTGTACATGCCGTCATCATATCACGATAGCCGTATAATCAACAACTCATGACCGATCGGTTATGAGTTGTTGATTTAGCAATTCGACGTTTTTCATGTGTCCATGTGTCCATGTGATCTTGACTAATTTCGGCATATCGTCTTTATCGGGTTTTCTTGGGTCGTACATGATTTTTTCGCCATTCTTCTATTTTCTTATGATCGCCGGAGAGCAGTTCTTTCGGGACGCGGTACTTTTTTTTCTTCCACTGAAAAATTTCCGGGCGCGTGTACACCGGCACGCCAATACCGTAGCGTTTCTCTTCCAGCGATTCGCGTTTGCCGAGCACCCCGGGAATATGGCGCGAGACGGCATCAGCTACAATCAGCGCCGGCAATTCGCCGCCGGTTAGCACATACGGCCCTACGGATAAATTTTGAATTTTGAATTTTGAATTTTGAATGATTCTTTTGATGCGCTCATCCACTCCTTCATAGCGCCCGGCGATCATGACTATGCGATTGTACTTTTTTGCCCAGTCAGCGGCCATTTTTTGAGTAAATTGTTTTCCTGCCACAGAAAATAAAATGATTTTAATGCTCTTTCGTTTGGAAATTGGAAATTGGAAATTGGAAATTATCGAACCGAGCGCCCGGGCGATTGGCTCGATTTGCAGCACCATACCGGGTCCGCCACCAAAAGGGCGGCCATCAACTTTGCGATGCGGCCCGCGAGCATAGTCGCGCAGGTCATGTACGCAAAATTCAACGAGCTTTTTTTCTTGCGCTCGCTTGAGAATCGACTCGCCCCTATAGGCATTGATGATTCCCGGGAAAATGGTGATAACGTCAAAATGCATATTGATTTTCGGAACCAATTCGAATTAAACAATGATTAGATCTTATCGTAGCATGGTTCCCCCCCATTCCTCAAACCAAAACCAAAACCCGCCCTGCGGCGGATTTTTTTGAGATTTTCAATATCTCCGATTACAGTTTCAGGTCGTCCACCACCTCGTCAATATCCCGCAGGCGGGCTTCGTGTCCTGTTGAGCGGCCTTGCTCATCTTCGCGCCTCATGGCCGGGCCGCGTCCTCCTTCGGGCTCTTCGATCTTCAGGTTCACGCGCGCGTTGTTTTTCACGCCCACGACCCGAAGCAGCGCCCTGATGGATTTCGCGGTCTGCCCGTTGCGGCCGATGATCTTGCCCATGTCCGCAGGGTCCACTTTGAGCGTAATCAGCACGCCCATTTCATCCACCTTGCGATCCGTGTGCACGGCATCCGGATTATCCACGAGCGCGCGCACGACAAATTCGAGAAATTCCTGGTCTTGTGTCATTGTTGCCATTGCTTTCGTAAAAACTCTTATGTCGCTCTCGACCTTTTCAGTTAACTGACAGTTTCTGTTTTTTCGGATGCTGCGGGTCCCGCGGACTCTGGAGGCATCCCGCTTCGCGGGATCTCGCGTAGCGAGACAGGCACGACGTTTCTCTTTTTCCCGCATACCACTCCATTTGCGATCAGCATGTTATATGCCGTGTCTGACACCTGCGCACCTTTTGACATCCAATGCAAAATACGATCATTTTTCAAAATGGTCTCTTTGGTCTTGGGGTGGTATGACCCCAGCACCTCCATGCCGCTCGACTGCGGCTTTGAGCGCCGCTCGCCGATAACCATGCGAAACGCCGGATCATTTTTCCTGCCTACGCGCTGAAGACGTATGACTAACATACCGTTACTATACCAAAAAAGCTCACAAAAAGTCAACCACCCAATCTTGCACGCGTTTTTACTCCTACAACTCCATACCCTGTGGTTCGCGGAGATCCGGAACAGACGATTTTTTGGCTGCACTGGAATTTTTTTACCGCAGTCAAGGTAAGGAAACCGAAGAAGCCAGAATCATTTCCGGCCGCTAACAGCCCTTTTGCAATAAGTATCCTTTGCAATGTTTTGACGGATTCGCTCCGCATGCCGTACAAGAGATTGCCGCTCAAAAGAACTGCTGATGTTGCTTGAGGCGATGCCGGTGGTATCGGCATTATAGGCGATGAAGAAACTGGAACCGGTATTCCCAAAGTTGTGGTTGCGGTGCTCGTTGCGGTTGCGCTGGCGGTCACTAAAGAGTCGAGGTTGCCAAAGATGAAGCTGGGAGCGGCACAACTATTATTGGAGGTGCCGCCAGAGTCATGCCGGACGCGATGTTGGATATCGATATTCCAGAGATATTCCCGGCTTTGTCGCGCGCTCGGACTGCTACGTAATACTTGGTGCTCGTTGCAAGGTTTTGCGCAGTGTATGATTCTTGAGATCCGGGCCCTTGGGGCGTAAGAGAATTAGGTAACACCGCGGCATTGTTCCACCACTGCAAAGCGCCGATTTCCGGTATGGTCGTATATGACGCGCGAATCTCATAGCTGGTTGAAGTGCCTGTTGGCCCATCGCCGCCCGGGGCAACCCATGTGAGCACGAGTGAAGTGACAGTGGCGCTCGCGACCCGAAGGGAAGTTATCTCTTCAGGGGGCATGTAGTCAAGAGGCGGATTTGTCGTGAAGGTACGATCCGCATCAACCCGTTCCCTACCTGACGCATCAGTCGAGCGCACGCGATAATGATAGATCGTATTCGTATCAAGCGGCAAGAGCTGAATCTGGTGAAATGTACGCAAGCTCGGCTCAATGATGGAATTTATTTCATAACTGATCGTCAAACCATAATCCAGACGCGTGGTTGCCGGCACATCGGTATTCCAGGAAATAATCGCCGATGATTGCGTGATGTTATCCACGGCAACACTGGAGATAACCGGCGGATTCGAACTCGGCGGCGTTTGGGCAGAGGTGGAGATGCCGGGGAAGACAAATGTAACCACCGCAAATATAATTGCCAAAAAAAATTTTTGATAGATGTTCATAAATCCTTTACCTTCAACCTTCCCCTAGTCTCCTCCTTAATAAATAAGGGGGGAGGGATGGTGATCCTATAAAGTAGTATCCTGTCTTTCAATTATACCACCGATCTACTTGCTCGTATACGTTTCCGCTTGTTCTAATTTGAGCGAGAGCAGTTTTGAAACGCCGTCGTCGCCCATGGTAATGCCGTAAAGCACACCGGCGGACTTCATGGTTTCGCGGTTGTGGGTGATCACGATCAGCTGGGTGGCTTTGGCAAGCTCGGTGAGAATGGCGCCGTAGCGCTGCGAGTTTGCCTCGTCAAGCGCGGCATCCGTTTCATCCAAAATAAGAAACGGCGGTGGATTTACCGCGGCAATCGCAAACAGAAGCGCAATAGAAGTAAGCGCGCGCTCCCCACCCGAGAGCATGGCAAGCGACTTGATGCGTTTGCGCGGAAGATCAACTTCAATCTCGATCCCCTCCTTCGCCAAGGCTTCGGAGGGCGCGCCCTCCTCATCTTCTTCGTCCGCAGACTCGTCCGCCATAGCTTTAGCGGCGGCGGAAGCTTCAAGCGAAAGAGGATCATTTGTCATTTTCAACTCCGCTTTTCCTCCTCCGAAAATAATGTTGAAATAGGTTTGAAATTCCGCGGTTATTTTTCTAAAGCCATCGTGAAAATCTCGCCGCATGTGCTCGTCAAGCTCTTTAATCAATTCCGCAAGAGACACCGATGCTTGCCGCACATCATCAAGCTCTTTTACCAGAAACGCGTGGCGAGCTTCGGTGTCTTTGTATTCGGTGACCACCAAGGGATCAATACCTCCGATCTCCTCAAGCTTGCCGGTTAATCGTTCGATCCTCCGTTTAATGTCTGCCGGTTGTAATGCTGCATATTCTTGGCCATCCGCACCGTTTGCAAGAATTTCATCAGCCGATACATTGGCAGCTTCACGTTCGCGGTTGAGTTCATCTTCCCGGGTGCGAAGCCGTTCCTCATCAAATCGGAACCGCTCGGCCTCAAGCATGACATCGCGCTGCTCCTCCTGTTTTACGCGAAGCAATCCCTCGATCTCGCGGATACGCGATTGCGCTTCCCGAAAAGCCGCGTATTCTTTTTGCCGCTGCTGCTCCCGCTGTTCAATCTCGGCGCTAACACGGCCGACTTCCTGCTGAATCGTGACAAGCGCGCCTTCGAGTTCACAGACAAGGCGGGATTCCTCCGGCGTATCATAAAGTTCCCGTGCGGCTTTATTTCCCTCGGTGCCACCCGGGCCGCCTTCTCCGGCAACGCCTCTTTCAACTCCAACGTCACGTCGCGAGTCAATCTCTGCCAAAAGCTCCTCGAGCCGGCTGATCAATCCTGCGCCGCGACTGCGCACTTCATCTATATCATTGTATCCGGAAAAGATCTGACGCAGTTCGTAAATGTAGTGCGTAAGCCGCTCCCGCACATAGGACGCATCCACCGGGCGCTGGTCGGCATTATGGCCCGGCATGCCCATTCGACTTCGCTCACGGTCGCGTTCTGCTTCCAGCCGTCCCTCAAGCCGCCCAAGCTCGCGCTCAAGCTCGCGTCGCCGCCCGGCAAGCTCGGCGATCTTCCGCTCCGTTCCGACTTTGTCGGGACCGCCACCTGCCGACGACCTCTCAAGCTCGGCCAGACGCGCGGTCAGACGGATGATCTCGACATTAATCTCCTCCTCCCGGTGCCGTATCGGGTCCGCATGCACGTTCACGCGCGCTTTCTCTTCTTGGATCGCGCGCAATTCCGATGTCCAGTATGCTTTTTGAAAATTCCGCAGCTCGGCCTCGGTGCGCTCCCGCGTTTCGGCCTTGTCCGCCTGCAGCCGGAGAAATTTCAGGTGCGGGGCAAGCTCGCGGATCAAGGACTCAACCTGCTTTATATTTTCCTCGGTTGCCAAAAGCTTGCGCTCGGTCTCATTTTTCTTCAGCTGGTACACGCGCAAACCCAGCGCCTCTTCAAGCATGCCCCTGCGCTCGCGCGGCGATGCCGTCAAAATCTGGTCAACTTCGCCCTGCCCGATGATATTGTGTTTTGATTCGCCCAACCCCATCCGGGCGGTGAGCATAACCACGTCGCGCATGCGCACGACCGAGTTGTTGATCGCATACTCGTTCATGCCGTCCCGGAAAATTTTCCGCGAAAGTATCAACTCATCAAACTCTATCGGAATCTGCCGATCATGGTTGTCAAACACGAGCGTTACCGCGGCCTTGCCCATGCGCGGCGTCTGCGTTGATCCGTTCCAGATCAAATCCTCTCCCTTTTTTCCCCGCAGCGATTTCATGGACTGCTCCCCCAGCACCCACTGCATCGCATCCTTGATATTGGACTTCCCTGACCCGTTGGGCCCCACCACGGCCGTGATCCGCGAAGGAAATTCCAAAACCGTCGTTTTCGCAAACGACTTGAAACCAGAGAGTTCAAGACGAGTGAGGCGCATAGGAGCTATTGACAGAGTGATTGATAATTAGTGCCTTATCTTCGAGACCGCTCATTAACAAGATCCATTCGCAAGGAGATCTGACATGAATAAAAACGAACTACTTCAGAAAATAAGGCTTATACAAGCAGGCAAGATTTCAGAGTCGTGGATGCTGTTGAATTAGCTCCTGGCATTATTGCTGTTTCCGATTCAATGGATGAAATCGACATCTACATTTCATTCAATCTGGGAACAATCAGAAGATTAATCTATGCACTAGTAACGTATACCAGCAGCAGATATCCAGACGGAATCTGCTGCTATTCAATTTCTCCCATCACGCCCACCCCTTCGTATGCAATCCCAGCCGCGCGGCCTCTTCCTGGCCGGTTTGTTTGGATGCGCCCTCGCCCTCAGCTACGAGATCGACACCAAGGTATACGCCGACGACAAAATGCTTGTCGTGGTCAGGGCCCCATTCGCGAATAACCTCGTAGGTGGGAGTGATGCCAACTCGCTCCTGGGCTTCTTCCTGAAAAAGCGACTTCGGATCTTTGTACAATTTTTTCTCAAGCACTTCTGACAGACGCGGCATGACGAAACGCATGAGAAAATCTCTGGCGATCGCATACCCCTGGTCAAGATAGATGGCGCCGATCAATGCCTCCATCGCGTTTGCGAGGATGTACTGCCTGGCGCGGCCCACGTCTTTTGCCTCGCCGCGCGAGAGTAGCATAAATTCATTGAGTTCAATCTCGCCCGCAACCTCCGCAAGCATTTTTGCGTTGACGAGCGCTGCGCGAAAACTGGTCAAATCGCCTTCGGGCTTGTCCGGAAACTTCGCGTAGAGTTCTTCGGTAATCACCAATTCCAAAACCGCGTCCCCCAAAAATTCAAGACGTTCATTGTGCCCCACGCGAAACGCCGGGTTTTCATTCAAATACGAGCGGTGCGTGAGCGCCTGCAAAAGCAGATCTTTATTTGCAAAGACAACTGAAATTTTTTCTTCAAGCTGGGAGAGATTGTTCATCAGATATTTCTTCTTTTTTCTTGGCAAGCTCATCGCGCGTCGGGTATTCTTTGCCCGGCTCGCCGATCTCGCGATAGACCGTGCCAAGCACGCCGTTCACAAATTTGCCAGATGAGTCCCCGCCAAATGCTTTGGCAAGCTCAATGGCCTCGTTGATCGCGACTTTGGGCGGCACCTCTTCGTGCTTGCCGAACAAAAGTTCATACAAGCCCAGCCGTAATACGGCGCGGTCAACCGCCGTGATCTGCTCAATTGGCCAGGCAGGCGCGGCTTCTTTAATAATCTGATCAATGCGCTCAAGGTGCTCCACCGTGCCGTGCACCAGCTGGTTGATGAATTCATATTCTTCTTCAAGCCCGGGTCCGAATTCGGCTTTGTTACGCTCGACAATACCCGCCAGCGTGTCTGCCGGTTTCTTATAAAAGTCCCACTCAAAAAGGGACTGCATTGCAATAGAACGAGCGAGATGGCGGGAAGCCATAAGTAAGGGCTAATTCTTTGTTGCCAATTCTTTTTCCTTCTTTTTCTTCTCTTTTTTGCCAAGTTTCGCAAGCACGTCAACCACCTGCCGGGTGCCATAGTACCCGCAATTCTTGCACATCACATGCGGCTGCACCGGCTTTGCGCAATGCCCGCACACGCCAAGTTTTTTCGGCGTCAGCGCATGATGCGACCGCACCCGATTGCGCTTCCCCTTCGTATGTTTCATCCGGATTACCATAGTTTTTGAAAAAAATTAACGGTAAAGCTCGTCGTGTGTCCCTATATCAAAATAGATAACCTCCTCTCCACCACGAAATGCGAATACAATCCTATATTCATAGTCCACAGAATACGACCATTCACCCGCACGCGGTCCCTGAAGTTTATGGGTCTTGAGACGGACATCAAAAGCATTAGCTTTAAAAATATTTTCTTGTCCCTTTACTTTTTACTGGAGACCAACAGGAAGTTTAACAAAAGAACGAAGGAATCGCGGACTGTATTCAATCTTTTTTATTTTTCTTTCTGGCATACATACGTAATGCTTCATCAATCGAAGAAGCGCTTATGGTCTTCCCCGCCTTATATTCCGCCATTGCCTCTCGCACACGCTCATCCAGTCGCTCCGCCGCTTTCCCGTGCAATTGATACACCGGTACCTGATATTTCTTACCCTTTGACGTGTGGGTTTCGTACCCACTAAACGTTGGACCCAAGCGATCCCGCTCCTTGAGCCGCTCATACTCCCGACGCGGCAAAACAACAAGATCTTCATGTCCCGTAACCTTTTTAGAAATAGTCGCAATAGGGGTTACATTCATACACTCCTATCCTACCAAAAACAAAATAGTTTGGCAAATGAAAAGCCCCGACTTTCGCTTGGGGCAAAACAGTACTGTTTTCGACTTGAAGAAAACCCGCTAAAGTAATTCTGCTTCATCAGTAAAGCTGATCTCAGTTTTCTCTGCGGTAATGACTTGGCTTGCAAGACATACTCCGCATACGGGGCAATAAGCTAAATTTGGGTAATCTTCTCCGCAAAGAAGATTACTTATTTTGGACGTAGTCAAACAGCTTAAACACCTGAGACGGCTATCTGAAGTAACAACACCAATATGCTTTTCCATTTCAACCTCCTTTACGATATCTGACGAACTAGAAAAAGAGTAAATCTTTTGAGGTCGCCCGTCAACCACACCGAAATGATTTCCGATGCACCTCACACCTTCCAAATTTCCTAATCATCTCGCGATGCAGCTCGGTGCTATATCCTTTGTGCAAATCGAAACGGTACGCGGGATATTTTTTGTGGGTGCGCAGCATAATGCGGTCGCGGGTGACTTTGGCGATTATGGATGCGGCGGAAATAATGGGGATAAGTTCGTCGCCCCTGATGATAGTTTCGTGCGAAATGGGCCACGGCAGATGCAAGCTGCCGTCAAGTAAGGCATAGATATGCTTCGATTCCAGACTTAGTCTGGAAAATACCCTCCGTGCGCCTATCTGTGCGGCCTGGTAAATATTGATGCGATCGATCACTCCGGGCGATATGCGCGAGACAGTCCATTGGATACGCGGATGGCCGGTCAGAAAATCAAACCATTCTTCGCGTTGCTTGACCGACAGCTGTTTGGAGTCCCTAATGCCTGCGAGCGCCCGCGCCGCAAGCCGCGGGGTCATGAGTACTCCGGCAACCACCACCGGCCCAGCAAGCGGCCCCCGTCCGGCTTCGTCTATACCCATGATCTTTCCACCACTTTTTTTATTTGCTTTGCGCATCATCGTCGTTGATAGTATCATGAAAGGCACAATGAAATTCACCCATCTCCATGTCCACTCCCATTATAGCCTGCTTGACGGTTTGTCAAAAATCGACGAGCTGGTAAACCGCGCGGCGGAACTGGGCATGGACTCGCTGGCACTCACCGATCACGGCAATATGTATGGGGCTATCGAGTTTTATCAGAAATGCAAGAAAGCCGGAATCAAGCCTATTATCGGATGCGAGATGTACATTGCCGCCGGAAATATGCGGGACAAAAACCCGGGCGTGGATGACAAGCGGTATCATCTGACCGTGCTTGCCTCCTCGACCCAAGGATACCAAAATCTCATCAAGCTTGCGTCTGCCGCGCATCTCGAAGGTTTTTATTACAAGCCGCGCGTGGACAAAGATCTCCTTGCCAAATACTCGGCGGGACTTATCGCGCTCTCCGGCTGTCCGGCAAGCGAGATTTCGCGGGCGCTGCAATATAAAAAACCGGTCATTGCCGAAAAGCTTGTTCGTGAATACCAGGACATCTTTGGCAAAGAAAATTTCTATCTCGAGGTTCAGCCGCATAAGACCGCGGATCAGCCGCTTGTGAATGCGGGATTGATCGCGCTCGCCCCAAAAGTTGGCGCCGAACTGGTTGCCACCAACGATATTCATTACACGCGAGCTGATGATGCGGACGCGCAGGATATTCTGGTTTCGGTACAGACCGGAAACCGAGTCCATGACGAAGACCGACTCACTATGAAAGGCACGGATCTCTCGATGCGCTCAGGCAGCGAGATGGCATTACTTTTTCCGGACACGCCCGAGGCGATTGCAAATACGGTTGAGATCGCGGATCGCGTGCACATTGACATAGAGCTTGGCAAAACCCACCTGCCGCATTTTGACGTGCCAAAGCAATACGATCCGGACTCATATCTAAAAGAGCTTTGCGAGCGGGGTGTTTTGCGACGCTACCAAATTCCTGTATCGGAACTTGAAGCGCGCCCTGAGTATGCACAACTCAAAGACCGGCTCGCCTACGAGCTTCGCGTGATTAAGGAAACGGGATTTGCGTCGTACTTTTTGATCGTGCAGGATTTTGTGAACTGGGCAAAAGAGCACCATATCGTAGTGGGTCCGGGGCGCGGATCCGCGGCCGGATCCCTCGTTTCTTACCTTCTTAATATTATAAACATTGATCCGCTCAAGTATAATCTCCTCTTTGAGCGTTTCTTAAATCCGGAGCGCATCTCCATGCCCGATATTGATATTGATTTTGCCGATACGCGGCGCGACGAGGTGATTGAGTATGTTGCGCAAAAATACGGGCGCGACCACGTGGCGCAGATCATCACGTTCGGCACCATGGCGGCGCGCGCGGCAATCCGCGATACGGGCCGGGCGCTTGGCATTGCGTACGGCTTCTGCGACCAGCTTGCCAAACTCATCCCGTTCAACCCGACACAAGGCACGAAAGTCGGCTGGCTCAAAAAATCGCTCGAAACCGTAGGCGAACTCAAAGGCCTCTACGAGCGCGACCCTGAAGTGAAACGGCTGATTGACGCCGCCATCAAATTAGAGGGCGTTGCGCGCCATGCATCCACGCACGCATGCGGCGTCGTGATGTCGCCCCGTCCACTGCAGGAATACGTGCCGCTGCAGCTTGCCACCAAGCACGGCGAGAAGAAAAATGGCGCCAGAGAAAATCAGATTGTTGTCACACAATATGATATGAAAGCAGTCGCAGATCTCGGTTTGTTGCAAATGGATTTTCTCGGTCTCCGCAACTTGAGCATTATTGAGCATGCCTTGCGCCTGATCGAGCAAACTCACGGCACCCGAATCGCCATTGAAGATATCGCGCTCGACGATCCGGCCGTCTTCAGATTGTTTCAACGCGGAGAAACAACCGGCCTGTTCCAGTTTGAGTCGGGTGGGATGCGCCGCTATCTGAAAGAGCTGAAGCCCACCGAGCTTGAAGATTTGATCGCCATGGTGGCGCTGTACCGCCCCGGACCTATGGAGTTGATCCCTTCCTACATCAAGCGCAAGCAAAAACTTGAGCGCGTGGAGTATCTGCATCCGAAACTCGCGCCCATCCTGGGCAACACCTACGGTATCGGCGTGTACCAAGAACAGATGATGCAGATCACCCGCGACCTGGCAGGGTTCAACCTGTCAGAGGCCGACACCATGCGCCGTGCCATCGGCAAAAAAATAAAATCACTCCTCGACGAGCAGGGCGAGAAGCTTATTCGCGGCATGATCAAAAACGGCATTGACGAGCGCACCGCCAAGGCGATCTGGGAACTCTTTCCGCCGTTCGCGCGCTACGGCTTCAACCGGTCGCATGCGGCATGCTACGCGCTCATCGCCTACCAAACCGGCTGGCTCAAGGCGCATTACCCAACCGAGTTCATGACCGCGACGCTTGCCGCCGAAAGCACCGATGTCGAGAAGATCGCATTTTTTGTGGAGGAGGCGCACACCATGGGTATCGAAGTCCTTGGCCCCTACGTCAACGAGAGCTTTGCAAGCTTTGCCATGGTCGCGGACAAAAAAATCCGCTTTGGCCTCGGCGCCATCAAAAATGTCGGGTCAAATATCGTTGATGCGATCATTACCGAGCGCGAAGCCCGCGGCCGCTTCTCTTCCCTTACCGATTTTGCCGAGCGCGTAAAGCACAAAGATTTCAACAAAAAGTCGCTTGAGTCGCTCATCAAGTGCGGGGCGCTGGACGAGCTTGGCGAGCGCAACCAACTCCTTGCTAATCTCGAGACCATACTCGAATTCAATCGCGAGACGCAAAAAGCCCAGAGCGGAGGTCAGGCAAGTTTATTCAGCATGGCACCTGAAGTGCAACTGGCATCCTTTCGCCTCAAACCCGCGGACCCGGCGGAAAAGCGCGACCGGCTACAGTGGGAACGCGAACTTCTCGGACTGTATGTAAGCGAACACCCGTTTCAGGATTATGCCGAAAAATTTAAATCGAAAAACGTGATAGCGCTCAAAGATCTCACGGCCAATATGCGCAATCAGAAAGTTTTCGTCGGCGGTTTGGTCAGCGGCATCCAAAAAATAGTTACCAAGTCCGGAGAGCCAATGTTATTCGTCAAACTGGAAGACATAGCCGGCAGGACCGAGATACTGGTGTTTCCCAAGACACTCGCAAAAAACCCAGCGGTCTGGCAGGAAGAAAAAATACTCCTCGTCCGCGGCCGGGTCTCGGACAAAGACGGCGCCCCGAAGATACTATGCGAGGATGCAGTGGAAATGATTTAACTTCACGGAAACCTATTTGCCATGCTCAATATATTTTATTATACTATGTTTGCCGATCGGTCAACATAGTGATATAAAATAATTTTAAATTTATGAAATATGGTGCCCTAACAAAAGCCATTCTTGAGCGCCTTGCTGAATCAGGCAAGGGCATGATTGAGACGCTCCTGTCCCCGCAGCACCCGAAGGCAAAATTTACTCGGACCGTATTGAGTGCTTATGATACACGTTACTCTTCTCATCCTGCGGCAAAACATGCCCTCTCCGCCACGCTGTGCCGCCTGAAAAAACAAGGACTGGTTGCAAGCACCGGACCGAAAAAGAAGACGGAATGGACAATTACCAAAGAGGGTAGAAAATTCTTAAAACACCCCCCACTCCATACAACGAGTAGCGCATATGAACTTCCTCCCGAAGACAATATCATTCGCCTCGTTACTTTCGATATTCCGGAAAAAGAGAAAAGGAAGCGCCGATGGCTTCGGGCCGAACTACTCTCATGTGGTTTTAGTCCTCTTCACAAAAGCGTGTTTACCGGAAAGCGGCCTCTGCCGGACGGCTTTATAAAAAATATTGACCGGCTCGGTTTGAACAAGTACACCCATATCATCGGCATTGAAAAATCAGGCACTCTTGGCCAAAGATAGCCGGTACAATCGGGTATATTTTATATCACTGTTCTGACCGATCGAACAAGATAGTGATAGAAATCCCTTTGCTGGTCTCCTGTCGATTGTACACAACCAAAACTGCTGCATGTCTCTTGCGCGCAAGAACGGCCACGTGCCATTGACACCATGATCGAGTATTTACTACTATACCCTCATACGTATGAAAATAAGCAGAAGCCAAACAACGACCACTACGACCGACATAAGACCCTCTGATTCGAGGTAGTGGTTTTGTTAGGAGAATAATAAAACAAACCCCCACAACCCTCGACTCGGGGGTTGTTTCTTTTTTATGGATAAAGTTTTTACTAACATCTTCTTTGATTTTGACAGCACTCTCATACGAGGTGAGGGTTTGGATTTGCTTGGCGACTTGCGTGGTGTGGGAAAAAAGTACGAAAGATGACTGAGTCGGCAATGAATGGCGTAGTTCCAATGGAACTGGTCTTTAAGCAAAAGGTTGACCTTATCGCTCCCACATTATCCGATGTACACAAAATAAGTATGCAATGCGCGGACTTGTTGGTGGAAGATGCGAAGGGAATTGTTGGCGCCTTTCATGCACTCGGCAAGAAAGTATACGTTCTCTCTTCAAACTTTCACCACATTATTGACCCAGTTGCGGCAATCCTTGCCATACCGCAAGAGCGAATTATTGCGAATGATCTCTACTTTGACAAGGCGGGAAATTATCACGGCTTTAATCATGTCTCTCCTTTATGTTGCGGTTCCGGGAAAGCCGTCATGCTTCAGAAATACGCTAAGAGCGGAGAACGCTGCGTGTTTATAGGAGACGGGAGTACCGATCTTTATGATACTTACCCCGGCCGAGATTAACCAGTTGGGTAAAATTGGATTAAGGAGTCCTACAACCTCGTCTTAAGAGACTTTCGCCTTCTCAAAATGGGCGCGAAGCCACACCTGCGGGCAAGGAGTCTCTGTTATCTTGGCTTCGACGTGAAGTTGAACAGTGTATACATGCACGACCTCCTGCGATTCGTGATTTGTTTCGGATAGTTAACCGGGCATGGACGAGTTCGGATATGCCTCGCGTATACGCGCCAGAAACTATTCGCGCCGCTCGCTTCATTGTGGATAACTTCAGAGACCACACGGAAAAAGAGGAGTCGCGCGATTGGCTCGCCTTTGCCTTTGAACTTGAGGCGTGTCTCAGTTGTATCGAATACTCATGGCCACTCAATGTCACAAGTTACGGCGTGTATAAAGGATGCTGGGTTGAAGTCGGCAGATTGCCGATTGCAAAAATCCAGAGTACGGAACTCGTAGTTGTGAAGCGAGTGCTTGCCGAACTGATGAACATCAGAACCAAAGGCTTCGCGCCGATCATCGTGAATGAGTGCGGAGATTCTCACTGACGTAGACATGCGGCAGATATTGGCGATTGAAGTTTTGCCCCATGTTGGATATTATCACCCCGTCACGTACTTACCGGTGCTTCTTCTTCCCGAATACTCCTGCGGTGCAGTCATGAAAGCGATGTATGATCGACGGTAGTCCTTCCCTGACAGTCAGTACGGCTCGCTGAGATTATATCAACGCGAGCCCTCCCTTTTTATTATTAATTATGATAAGGTTAAAAATATGAAAAATCTTGAACATATTCGCCATTCGTTGGCACATTTGCTTGCGGCATCGGTACTGGAGTTGTGGCCCAATACGAAGCATGCGATAGGACCGGCGATTGCGGACGGGTTTTATTTTGATTTTGAGTTTGGGCAGCCGCTTTTGGAAAGCGATTTAGCGAAAATTGAGGCAAAGATGCGGGAATTGCTGCCTACGTGGGAGAAATTCGAGCGCAGAGAAATGAGTAGAGAAGACGCAGAGGAATTCTACAAAGATAATCCTTACAAACGCGAGCTTATTGATGAGTTTGAACAAAAGGGAGAAGTAATCACTTTCTATAAATCCGGGCTGTATCAAGATCTCTGCCGCGGAGGGCATGTGGGGGATATTAAAGATATTGATCTGGATGCGTTCAAGCTTACCCGGATTGCGGGCGCGTATTGGCGCGGCAGTGAAAAAAAACCCATGCTCACGCGGATCTACGGGCTGGCGTTTTCGACTAAAGAAGAACTGGAGCAGCATCTTGCACTGATGGAAGAAGCGAAAAAACGAGATCATAAAAAACTCGGGCCAGAGCTTGATTTGTTTACCTTTTCCGAATTGGTCGGGCCGGGACTGCCGCTCTGGACCCCAAAAGGAGCGCTTTTGCGCGATATACTCGACAATTTAGTCTGGAAACTCCGCAAGCAAAAGGGATATGAGCGCGTAGATATTCCGCACATCGCCAAAAAAGATTTGTACGAAACCAGCGGGCACTGGGATAAGTTTAAGGACGATCTTTTTAGAATCACTACGCGCGAGGGGCACTTGTTTGCCATGAAGCCCATGAATTGTCCGCACCACGCGCAGATTTATGCCCGAAAACAGTGGAGCTATCGCGAACTTCCGCAGCGCTACGCAAGCACCACCAAAGTATACCGCGATGAGCAATCCGGCGAACTGGCCGGGCTTTCGCGCGTGCTTTCCATTACGCAGGACGATGCGCATGTTTTTTGCCGCCAGGGCCAGATTAAAGAAGAAATGGGAAAGATATGGGATATTATTACCATGTTCTATAACCAGATCGGGTTTACTCTTGATATACGCC
Organism: uncultured Candidatus Saccharibacteria bacterium; assembly: GCA_964371935.1. Lineage (GTDB taxonomy): Bacteria > Patescibacteriota > Minisyncoccia > Sungbacterales > HO2-52-23 > JACQRW01. The sequence goes on from CAYJOT010000001.1 coordinate 21,414, forward strand.
TTTCCTTGCGCGATCCCAAAGAGCCGGAAAAATATCTTGGCAGTCCCGCAGTTTGGGAAGCCGCGGAACAAATACTCCGCGAACTCGTAAAAGAAAAAGGCGCAGTCGCTATTGAAGCGCCCGGCGAAGCCGCATTTTATGGACCGAAGATCGACTTCATGGCGCATGACTCGCTCCGGCGCGAATGGCAGGTTGCGACCATTCAGCTCGATATGAATCAGCCGGAGCGGTTTGATCTCTACTGCATTGACGAGAGCGGCAAAAAAGAACGCATAGTCATGATACACGCCGCGATCATGGGATCAATCGAGCGGTTTCTCTCCATCCTTATCGAGCACTATGCGGGCGTGTTTCCCTTTTGGCTGGCGCCGGTGCAGGTTGCAATTTTGCCGGTGAGCGAAAAATTTCAGGAGTACGCAGAATCAATTTTGCAAAACTTGCACGAGCATGATATCCGCGCGGAACTTGACGCATCCAACGAAACGCTCGGCAAAAAAATCCGGGCGGCCGAACTGCAAAAAATCCCCTACCTGCTTGTTATCGGCCAGCGCGAACAGGAATCGTACACTGTTTCGGTGCGCGAGCGCGGCATTGGCGATTTGGGCGCAATGACTGTAGATGAGTTCCTCGCCGTATGCGACAACGCCAAAAATTGATCGTGATTGTAGGCCCTACGGCTTCAGGCAAGTCGGAACTGGCAATTAAGATTGCCAAGAAATATAATGGTGAAATTATTTCGGCAGACTCCCGGCAAGTGTATCGCGGACTGGATATTGGCACGGCAAAAGTGAATGGTAAGTGGAAAGATGGAATATTTACCTATAAAAAAATTCCTCACCACTGCATCGACTTCGTATCCCCGGCAAAAACATATAGCGTTGCCGAGTTTGAGCAGCACGCAGCGCAAGCGATTCGAGATATCGCGCAGCGCGGGAAAATTCCCATTGTTGCCGGCGGAACCGGTCTGTGGGTTGATGCGCTCATCTATGGCTGGTGCCTGCCGCGCATAGCGCCGGACATCAAATTACGCGCACGACTCGAGAAAAAAACCGCGGCGCAGCTCTTGTCCATACTCAAACGGCTTGACCAGAGGCGCGCCGAGACTATTGAACAAAAAAATCCGCGGCGGCTTATCCGCGCGATCGAAATCGCGCGGGCGCTCGGATCAGTGCCGGAACTAAAAAAACGCGCCATATACGATACGCGTATAATCGGGCTCAACCCGACTGCTTTGATATTGGAAAAACGAATCCGCAATCGCAGCCGGCGCATGATCCGCGAGGGATTCATCTCCGAGATTAAAAAACTGCGCGACATTAACATCAGCAAAAAACGAATCCGTGAATTCGGCTTTGAATACCGCGCCGGACTTGAGTATCTGGACGGCACGCTTTCCCAGGCCGGACTGCTTGAGCGCATCACGGTCCAGACCCGCCAATATGCCAAACGCCAGATGACGTGGTTCAAGCGCAATCCCGACATAATCTGGAATCCGTCGGCACGCGAGATAGAGACGGGGCTCACACACTTCACGTCATCATGAACGCAGTGAAGGATCTCTAGATTCTTCTCCGCCAACTGGCGGATCAGAATGACTAAGGGGGCGGTCATTACTGTATCCTGTTCAGCCACCCCAAAAGCCACTTCCAGAATCCCTGCCCGGTCTGCTCCACCTGTTTTTGCATATCGCCTGCCTTTTGGGTGAGCACCACCACGACCTGTTCCCCGGGAAGCTTCAGATTAAGCCGTTCGCGCGCCTGCTGCTCGATCGCTCCCGGAGTCTGCAAATGCTCGAGATATGCTTCAAGCTCGCGCTTCCTTTGCGTCAGGTGCTCAATCTTCCGTTGATTTGCCATTGACTCGCGATACAACGCAAGGGCCTGTTTAGCCAGGTACAACGAAGCATAGGCAACGGCAATCGCGACAATGAGCAAAAAAATATGGAACAGGAGCGAATTTTTAATCCATTTCATAACGACATCATACCAAAAAATAATACCAAAAACAATAATTGACAAAAGCGCAAAAAATATGCTACCTTGGTTAGCAGTACCGATTTTTCTACCGTATCAAATTATGTTTCGTAATCGCAAAAAACTTAATATCATCTGGATCGGGATCTCGGTCTTGGCCGTCTTGGCCATGGTCGCCTCGCTCTTTGTGCCGTTTCTGCTCTAGCGCTTCATCATCTTGAGAAAGACATCGGATGAGATTTCCACAACCGTCCGGGCTTTCAGGCGTTTTTTGCCGGCCCGCTGCTTTTTCCACAGCTTCATTTTGCGCGTGCGGTCTCCGCCATAGAGATAGCCGGTCACGTCTTTGCGCATGGCCGAGATTGTTTCGCGCGCAAGCACGCGCCCCTCAACCTGCGCCTGCAGTGCTACGGCGAAAAGCTCCCGGGGCAAAAGCTCTTTCAATTTTTGTACGCGTGTATGCCCGAGCATATATGCGTGTTGGGTTGGCACGATCTCCGAGAAAGCCGCTACCTTTTCCTCGGCAACCAGAATATCCAGACGTACTACGTCAGCCGGACGGTATGCGCCCAGCGTATACGAGAACGACGCAAATCCACTTGAGACGCTTTTGAGCACGTCATAGAAATCCACGATGATTTCCCGGAGCGGCGCGTCAAACCGGACCAGCAGGCGTTCTCCTGCGAGCAGCGACGTATCATGGATCATGCCCGTTCGTTCGTGAACCAGCGTGGTAAGTGCCCCAAGAAAGCGCGACGGAGCCACGATCTCTCCCCGCACCCACGGCTCCTCAACGCGGCTGATCTCATGGCGATCCGGCATCTTCATGGCCGAATAGACAGTAAGATACTCTTCGCTTTCCCGCTGTGTAGATTTCACAATCGGGTACACCCCTCCAGAAACGGGGTAAACATGAAATGCCACCGAAGGGTTTGAAAAAACAAGCGAAAGCTCATATTCGCGGCTTAAACGCTCCGACACGATCTCCATATGGAGCATTCCCAAAAAACCTACGCGGAATCCGCGGCCGAGAGACGCGAGGCCTGTTTCCGGTTCAAAAGAAAGCGCCGCATCATTGAGCTTGAGCTTTTGCAGAGCGTCGCGCAGCTGTTCGTATTGGTCCTGATTTTCCGGGAAGATCGAAGCATACACCATGGGCATGGGCTCGCGATACCCGGGAAGCGGTTCAACATACGCATCCCCGCTTTTTACATTCGTAATCGTATCCCCCACGCGAACATGTTCCATCTCTTTAACGCCCGTTGCAATATATCCGATCTCGCCCTCGCACAGCTGGGCACGGGCCATGCGCTGCGGCACAAATGCCCCGACTTCAACGACCTCGGCGCTGGCCCCGCTCGCCAGAAAGCATATTTTTTCACGCGCCTTGATCCGGCCTTCCACAATGCGCACATGCGCGATAATGCCTTGATACGGATCATACATCGAGTCAAAAATGAGCGCGCGGAGTCCGGCCGTCGCTGAAGCTATGGCCGGCGAGGGAATTTTTTCAACAATCACGCGCAGCAGCACCTCCACGCCCGCTCCGGTCTTTGCGGAAATTTTCAAAATTTCACTGGGTGAGACGCCAAGAAGCTCAACAAGTTCTTGTTCGACTTTCTCGACATCCGCCGACGGCAGATCAATCTTATTGATAACGGGAATAATGACAAGCTTCTGCTCCAGTGCCAGATGCAGATTCGCAATGGTCTGGGCCTGTACGCCCTGCGTCGCGTCAACCAGGAGAAGCGCTCCCTCAACTGCGGCAAGCGCACGCGACACTTCATAGGTGAAATCCACGTGCCCGGGAGTATCAATCAAATTCAGAATATACTCTCCCCATTCCATCCGCACCGGCTGCATTTTGATCGTAATCCCCTTCTCGCGCTCCAACGGGTGCATATCCAGATACTGCTCCCGCATTTTTCGCTTCTCGACCGTTCCGGTCAATTCCAAAAACCGATCCGCCAGCGTGGACTTCCCGTGATCAATATGCGCAAGAATGCAGAAATTTCTGATATGCGAGGTATTCATAAAAAATGTTTCCGCATGCTTGATCGCACCATATCCAAATCCTCACTCTTAAAAAGCATAAGCAGGCCCGCATATGCAAGCAGCCCGACAATACCGGCAAGGAGGCCGTGTGCCAGGACTGGGATGGCCGAGCCGTGCGGTGCAACTTCCGGAAACGATACGCGCACGGCATAGGCGGCAATGCCGGCAACAAGAGACGCCGCAACTATTTTCAACATGGGAATGACAGGAGGCCGCTCCCTTGTTCCCCCGGCGTACGTCCGGGTTCCAAACACCCTTGTCGCGAACCGCACAAGCACGATATATAAAAGAAGAGCGTTTATGGCGAGTCCAAGAGAAAATCCAAGTGCTATGCCAAGCACAGGAGGAGAAATCAACTTTGTGAATACGAACGCAAGCGCGACGGAAACTACTGATCCGCCCATGTCTACGAGCAGCGGCGCGCGCGTATTCTCAAGCGCATAAAAACTTTTCACTATATGAGGCATCAAACTTGCCGCGATAATCGCGATGGCGAGTACGCCCAGACACGCGGCCGTGAGCTGCACGTGCTCCCACGAAAACGCCCGGCTCCCGAGCACAACGCGGACGATCTCAATGCGCAAAACAAAAAAAAGTATTGCGGAAGGAACGGCCCAAAAAAGGATTGAGCGTAGCCCTAGAAAAAATTCCTGAAAAAAGCGCTCCCGGTTGCGCTCAATATACGCGGCACTCAAGCGCGGGAAAAGCGCCACCGAGTAGCTCACGCCAAACACGCCGACCGGAACGAAATACAGGTTCTGGCTGAACTGAAATACGGAGATGCTTCCGGACGGGAGCAGCGACGCGAGCGCCGTGAGTGCAAGCACGGTGAGCTGGGTGAATGAGAGCGACAAAACCCGCGGAGCCGAAAGCGCTACGATCTTTTTTAATCCCTGGTCAATCGGACGAACAACGAGACGCGGAGCAAACCCGAGCGATGAGAGCGACGCATATTGTATGGCCATATGCAGGCCCGCGCCCAGAACAACGCCGATTGCAAGTCCGGCAACCCCCCACGCAGGCGCGAAAAAGAGAATGCCCGCAATGATGCCGAGATTATAAAATATCGGCGCCGCCGCATAGGCGAGAAATCGCTCAAACGACTGGATGACCGCGGAAAAAATACTGGAGAGCCCGAAAAGAACCGGCGAGCAAAGCATGATCCGCATGAGTGTCACGGTCAGCGCCTGGTCGGCCGGAGAAAACCCGGGTACGGTCAGACGCACAAGCCACGGGGCGAGCATAAATACAAGCGCGGCACCGCCCAGCGCGCCCAATAAAAAGAGCGTGCTGATCTGCGAGATAAGTTGCTGGGCGCGTGCGCGGTCGCGTGCCAGATACTCCTGGAATATCGGCAGGATCGCAGCGCTTCCCGCACCCAGCAGAAAGACCACGGACATCAGATCCGGAATTTGGAACGCGGCATAGTAGATATCAAGCTCGCGCCCGGCCCCAAAATGCGATGCAAGCAGCCGGTCGCGCACCATGCCCGCCAGACGGCTGAAAAGACCCGCGGCTCCCAGAAGGAAAGCCGCGGCGTGAACGCTTGACATTTCGTGATTCAGAAAACGGACGCGCATGGTTACTTTTTCCCGCGCGTTTTCGAAGCAGGCACGGGTGAAGATTCCTGACCCTCGGCAACGGGCGGCTGACTGCGGGCTTCCGGCGGCGTTGCTGGCGGGACAATGCTGTCGAGCGCCGGTTTGCCCACGCGCAAATTTTCAAGAATCTGCTTTACTTCCTGATTATCCGGATTGTACTTCGTAATCTCTTCAAACTGCGCGATGGCCTTATCCGGGCTGCCTTGCCGCGAATAAATCAGGCCGAGAAAGTACCGCGCGTTTGAGTACTGCTGGTTGAGCGACACCGCGCGTTCGAATTCGCCGGCCGCCAAGTTAAGATTATTGTTCTGGTAATACAGGAGACCGAGTTGAAACGCCACGCCAGCGTCAAATGGAGCCGCAAGTTTTGTGTTCTCGGTGCTCTGGATCGCTTTTTGCAAGTTTCCGCTGCGAAGCGCCGCCTGTGCCAGCAGAAAATGGGCGGCTGCGAAATCGGCCTTAATGCCAATCGCTTCCTGCAGCACTTTTTCGATCTGTTCAAGTATTTCACTGCGCGACTTGGTAAGCTGTGCGATATCAACTCCCTGCTGTGGATTTTGCTGCTGTTGGTTTAGGGTTAGCTGGATACTGTCCGCAGCTGCAAGCCCGGCGCGCGCAAGATCAACACGGCCTGCGGGATTTCGTGGATCGAGCTCGCTTTGTTTCTGATAACTGGCAAATGCAAGACGATCCGCACCAGGAATGTACGGAATGATCGTCTCATACAAAGCGCCTTGCGTTTGCCACAGCGCCGGATCCTCGGGCGAGAGCGCCAATGCCACCTGACTGTTCTGGATTGCCGTCTGCAGCGTTTGCTGGAAATCGTTTTGTACGTTTTTTCCCTGCGATGCCGCCGCAACTAAAGTGCGGATTTTTTCCATGCGCAACTGTACCAGCGCCTGATGCACGCGCGCATTCTTGCTCTCATACCCGGCGGCGCGCTCAAACGAGGCGATCGCAGCGTCAAGATCTCCCTTTGCAACCGCAGCAAGGCCGGATGCCTGGGCAAATGCGCTCCGGATACGCGTGATCTCGTAGTAAAACATGCCAATACTCAAGGAAAGCATGAGCACGATTGCGAGTGAGAAGGCGAATACCGCCCATGGCTGCTGAAATGCGACCCAGCGTTCCGAGATACCCCAGAGCCGCGAATCTTTTTTTTCGTGTTGCTCTTTCCAGACTAAGTCTGGAACGCTTTCCAGACTTAGTCTGGAAACGTCAGCCATTGGCATGCTTAAGCCAGTCATTAAAAGCCCAGCAAAGAAAAAGAGAAGCAAGACAAAGGCGATGTTTGCCGGATACAGCGCCGCAATGCATACCATGCCCACCAATCCGAGAAAAACGCTGGCGAGAAACCCGGCATCATCCCGGCGCACGGCCTGCCTGCCCGTAGGCACGGCAAGCAGCGAGCGCAATGCTACGATTAAAAATCCCAGGACAAAAAGGAGGAATAATACCACCCCGACAATACCGGTCGTACCCGCAAGCGTAGTGATCAACGAATAACCCTGATTGAATTGCGTTCCCCAAAACGGAGTCGCATTGATTGCCGCATCCTTATAACGCATCCAGTCCCGATCAAAGGTTGCCGGACCCGAACCAAAGAGCGTACGCACCACGCCTTCGCGATACACGGATCGCGCAATGCGCAAGGTAGTCATGGCCGAGGGCGACACTTCGGCCGGAAGAGATATGTTCCCCACTATGGGCCCGGGCACCATAAGCATAACTAAGGAGAAAGCAAGCACAACCAGCGAGAGCGCGTACTTCCCACCCTTTGCCAAGGCTATGGGTGGCAAGCTTTCCCTCGCTTTCTTATCCTCGAATTCAGGCGTGTCCCCCATAGCTTTAGCGGAGGAGGACACCCAAAACATAAATCCTGAAAGGAATAAACTCCCTACAAACAAGATGATCCACGCAGTTCGGAAATGCACCATGAGCAGGTTTGCGCTAAAAAAGAAAATCGCCGCATACAGCACCCACCGAATCCATGTGCGCAACTGGTGGAATGCCGGAGTCAATATAAAACCCAGAGCCATGATAATGCCAGTCGCATACAGGAGTACCGCGCCATTGATCGTGCCAATCACGTTGAAATCATCACCCTGCACAAAAGGCGCTATTGCCCGGAATGCCGAGACACGGAACGCGAGCGAGAAGAACGTCATGGCCGCCTGCGCCCCCGCAGCCAAAAGAAAAATAATCACCGCGCGCGTCACGTCCTTGCGCGAAACAAACACGCTGGCTGTCACGATCATTACCAAAAATCCAGCGAGCAAAGTTGACCATTTTTCAGCCGAGGGATCGTTCAAAAAAGCCGACGCAAACGGCCTTTTTGAAAGTAATGTACTGACCGATGCCGCAAGCAGGAAAAGCGCGCCGGCATAGAGTCCGATTGAGCGGACAAACCGGAACCTTCCGGTCAAGAGGCCGGACAAAAGCCACGCGACAAACGCGCCCAGAATCAGCAGCAGAAACGTCATTTCCCTGCCGAAATCCACATTGATCCGCCACGGCACAAACCACAGCGGCACGGCCCCCGCAAAGATAAACAGAAGCGTCCGCCCCACACTCGCAAACCTCAAAGGAACCTTTTGGTCTTGTTCGTTCATAATATAAAATTAGTTAAAACTCTCCAAATTTTTATAAATATAGCATACTATATCTGCGGCGTAAATACTTTTTTGCAGTCCCTAAATTCACCCCAGAAGTGCAACTTCGGTTTTTTTAATACCTACGAATAAATGATGCTCGACCATAACCTCATAGGGCGTCTGATATTTGAGTGATCGTCTTGGTTTGTTGTTGAGTATCATGGTGATGCGCCTAAAATCTTCATCCGTGTATTCTCCGATATCCGCTCCCTTGTGAATATACCGCCTGATCATCTTGTTTGCGTTCTCCACCTCTCCCTTCTGCCAGGAAGAGTATGGATCGCAGAAGTAGGGGAATACCCAACTCTTCATGCTTGGTATTCTCGATTCCATTATCCTCGCTTAAGCTGAGGGCTTTTTTATCATGGAGCATATCAGTTACGGCGCGATTGTGCAAGCAAGGCTTGAGATTCGGTATTTTTCTGGTCTCAGTATACTTTGCTTTTCGCTCGTAGGCAACCGATCCCGCCACCTTGCTGCCGGTATTTTTCCCAGAAACGATCGTATCAGATTCCCAATGTCCGTAGCGCGTGCGATTTAATGAGCGTCTTTTTAGTCTTGTTTTTCTTTCTTTTCTTGACGGCATATCTGCCTGAATACAGATAGCGGCAGTACTGTACTCCCACTCCGGTGCGCAGCCACTCATAGATGGCGGTCTTTGATGCGTAGCAGGGATCGTCTCTGGTTCCTCCGCGCGTCCTTTTCTTTTTCCGGTTCCCGCTGATTTCGCGGGAAATGGTTGATTTGTGCACGCCCAGGATATTCGCAATCTCCTGTTGTTCATGATGCCCGTCTCGTAATGCCTGAATGCGGTCTCGCTGTGCTTGGGTGAGATGCGCATACTTCATTATGTTTTTTGTTCATCTGCCGATGATACCGGAATCAGTTGCGCTTCAGAATGGAATTAACGGGTGCCGGATACGGTAAGGTTGGTGAAGGTGCTGGTGGCTGATGAGGTAACTATGATACTGGGAGCAGAGATCGATCCGGTGTTGAGGGTCAGATTGCCGGATTGGATGATCGCGCCGTCCTGTACCGTGGGTTAGTGGAGTGCTGCGTTGTAGAGCTTGTCCAATTTTTGGGACAGAACTACAGGGACTATGGTGTTGGTGCTGGGCTGCGTGCCGATGTTTATGAAGCGCACTTCGGAATTGCCGATGCGATCGCGAAGATCTTGGATGGCTGATTCGAATTCGCGCGGTGCGCTCCGTCACTTCGCGCACGCGCGTGATCTCGGTGACGTGAGTCAAGGAGGTAACTCCGACACTCCTTTCCGTCAGAGTATTCGGAGTCTCGGTCCGAGTCCCGATGCCCTCCGGAATCGGGAGAATTGGAGAAAACCATGCTTCTTCCGAAGCGAACGCATTGAGCATCTGTGAGTTCATTTTCTAGCCCGCATGAATCGCAAACGCTCCTACTGCAAGAGATGTTGTCGCAACTGCAATGAACGCGCCAACAGTAAGTAGCCCGGCAATGAACCGTTTTGTTTAAACTTCGCATGGCCGTTGTGCTGCGCATACTCATCCAGCCACGCATTTGTGGTAATCCAGTTTCTGCCTATTTTCAGCCCTTGGAGTTTCTTCTTAAAAATCAAAACGTAGGTAGTCCTTGCTGACTCCGCGCTCTTTGGCGGCTTGGGCAAGAGATAGATAGTGGTCCATTTTGAATATCGTTTATTGAGCTTAGGAATCAATGAAAAACGATACCTGTATATATTAAAATCATGCTTTTAGTATAGCATGCGTATGCTCAAAAATTCGTTCCCGCTTCTGTGCATAACTTACTCTTGACCTTATTGAGCGAAAGACCGATGCTGAGAGAGTAAGATTGTGGTACAATGATACATACGCATAATTGTATATAAACCTTACTAAGATTTGGACTCTTCCTATTAAGGTTTATGTAAGTCCTCTCTGATAAGATCAGAAAGACTTAGCCAATAAAATTTCCGTAAAAAATTCATAATATAAGCCGATTTGCCTCTTGACAGCTTTTTGCAAACGACAAAAAAACTATGGAAAGCAGATATGTTTCAATTCAGAAAGCGGCGAAGATGCTCGGAGTAAGTCCGCTCACGCTTCGCAATTGGGATAAGAAAGGCACTTTTGTCGCCTATCGAAACCCACTTAACAACTACCGGGTCTATCGTGCGGACCAGCTCGAGCTTTTCCTGCGTCGAGTCGAAAATTCAAAGAACCGGCGCAACGGAAAAAAGATCGATATCTCCGTTGCATAGAACGATACCATCGTTTTCTTCTTTTATCTGTGGGATACAAACGATACCATAACAATAATAAAATCCGGCCTGCGCCGGATTTTATTATTGTTCCCCTTATCGATAAGCCGAGTTCTGTCTCCGACTAAAATCGGAGGGTGATCATCTCTCTGTACCGCTGATTGCTCAAGCGGCTCAAGCGGTATCCCCGACAATGCGTTGGGGTCCCTTGCACCGGATAGGTGTTTTTCGTAATACGTTGTTACCAGCGCATCATGTGGGCTCTTACCCCATCTCTTTTCACCCTTACTCCGACTTGAGCCGGAGCGGTATGGTCTCTGTGACACTTTCCCGTTCATCCCGACAAAGTCGGGACTATGGCGGCCGTTAGCCGCTATCGCTTATCTGGTCTCCGGTTTCTAGAATCCAGATTCCGATTTTCCAGATTGGTGCTCGGACTTTCCTCTCCAATCCGCCACGGCGAATCGGAGCGATCACCTGATAAAGAGAACATCAGAGAGCATACCACATAACTACAAAAAAACAAGAAACTCATTCTTAACAATTTCCTGACGATCGTCAGAAGTTTGTTAAGAATGAAAAAACTACTTTTCATGGAGCTAATTGCGGAACAATGCATGTTGTTCGCTGTCGAGCGCTTGATTTACTAATCGATCAGCTTCTTTGTTTTGTTCGCGTGGCACGTGGACAAATACGAGCGTTCCGAAATCAATTCGCAGATTCCAGATTTTGATGAAAAGCGGAAAGAGGCGCTCCTGCTCGATTTTGTATTCGCCATTGAGCTGGCGGCAGACCAGCTCGCTGTCCATCCGCGCCTCGCACTGCATTGCTTTGATCTTCTCTTTGCCGAACAATGCCCTGACTTTTTCAAGCGCAAAAATAACCGCGCCATACTCCGCCTCGTTGTTGGTGGCGATCCCGATGACTTTTCCATAACTCTTAAGCATCTGTCCCGTTCCATCATAGATCACCACGCCAATCGCGGCCGGCCCCGGGTTGCCGCGGGACCCGCCGTCAGTATAGACAATAATTTTTTCTTTTTTGACTTTGGATTTTGTCATTGATTTGAAATTTGACATTTGAGCTTTCTATTTAAGGTATCCGATCTTTTTCAACCAATAATCATTCTCCCACTCCCAAAGAATTTTTGCCGCAACAAATGCTTTCATGTCTTGATGCACGAATGGAAATGCCTTCAACTCCACGTCCCCTTCCCGCTCTCCCCATTCATGCTGTTCATCAGCACACACCGTTTTTTTTGCCGCGCCCACGCGGTAGTATGGAGTGCGAATTTTCGACCGGCCGCCCTTTTCCCTAAGAGTGGCACTACATTTTTTGCAGATCCGATGCTGGTCGATACGGAGAATCCAGCGGGTCTCAATATCGCACGGCAAAGACAGCGCGCGCTTTATGTCAAACTCCTGCAGGGCCGTGACGTATGCCGCGGTCTGCAGATTGTATTCGGGATAAAATCCGGTTGAGGTCTTGATGTCCAAAACGCCAAACTTGCCGTCCACCCATGCAAGCGCATCAAGCGTGCCCGCATACCGATGGCGCAGAGACCAAAGGCGCCGCTCAACAAACTCGGGGTGAAACTTAATCTTTCGTTGTTCGTTGAACTTCTGGAACGCGGCTACGCCCGGCTCCACCTCTGCGGGAATCCGCCGCGGCGGATGCGTACCCGTAAGCAGATTCTGGATGGCCTCGTGCATGAGCGTCCCCTCCGCTGCCGACTTGTTCTTCACCTCGTCGGCGGCTTCATAGCTTCCCATTTCTTTAAAAAAGTTTTCAAGCGCGGGCTTGGATTTAATCTCCAGGATTTTGGTCACGCGGGGATACCATGTCTCACCAACTGTATATCCGTTCGCAGTTTTAAAATCTTCACTGTCTTGATATCGCATACTCGTGGTGGCAAAAGTTTAAATATCAAATTCGAAATGTCAAATTAAGCTTAAAACCTCTTCTTTTGAACTTTGGATTTTGTCATTCATTTGGACTTTGACATTTTGATTTTAGATTTTCTTAACGCTTCCACCCCCGGCAATTTTTCGCCGGCAAGAAATGCGAGCATGGCTCCTCCTCCTGCGGACACATGCGTAAACATACGTAAAAGTGTTTTTGCTCCGACGGCCGCAATAACATCGCCGCCCCCCACTACGGAGAGCGCTTTGGTACCGGCAATGGCACGGGCAAGATTTTTGGTTCCCCGGGCGAATTCAGGAACCTCAACGTATCCGAAAGGCCCGTTCCATACTATGGTTGCCGCACGCTTGAGCAGAGAGAAAAAATGCCTGATGCTCCGGTCTCCGATATCTACGATATAGTCGTCGGGACCGACGGTCTTGATATCTTTCACAAATCGTCGGGCTGATCCGCGAAGATTTTTTACCACCACCACATCACCGGGCATATGGAGCTTTTTATTGCCAAGAAGCGAGGACGCGTTCAATCCGGACTGTACGCCTGACTTTGATTTTCCAATCTCTTCCCCCTCCAGCGCATAGATCGTATTGGCTAATATACCGCCGACAATAACCGCATCTGCCGTTTTCAAAAAATGCTTCAGCAACGGCATCTTGGTTTCGAGTTTTGCGCCCCCAAGAATCGCCACTAAAGGACGCTTTGGCCGATCGCACACCAGCTCCAGATACCGTATCTCGTTAGCCAACGAATGCCCCATGAAGCTCGGAAGTTTGCGCGCCAGCGCGACCATGGATGCGTGGCTGCGATGTGAGTTGGCAAACGCTTCGTTCACATAGAGATCCCCCCACTGGGCAAGCCGGCTTGCAAACGCGTTGCCATTTGCTTCCTCCTCCGGCCAGAAGCGGATGTTTTCAAAAAGCAGGCACGGTGCCGCGCCATACCGCGCAAGAGCGGTACTTGCGAACGGATCGGAGACCAAGGGAACTGGCCGTTTAAGCGCGCGCTCAAGATATTGCGCAACCGGCAGCAGCGAGAGCGCTTTTTTGCGCCTGCCATACGGCCGATCCATATGCGCGATCAACCTAACTTTGGCGCCACGTTTCAGGCACTCGCGTACAGTTGGCAATACTCGGGTAATCCGAAAATCATCAACGATTTTCCCGTTCTTGATCCCAATATCAAAATCCGCACGGATCAATATTCGTTTTCCCTTTAGGCCTGATACCGGAAGCGTGTGCAGCATATCTGTCTATTCTACCGCATTTATGCCGCGTTCGCAATATATTCAAAAAGGCGGACAGAGATTATTCTGTACCGCCCCTATGCGTCTTTACTGCGGATACGCGCTCGCATCTTTTTGCGGGCTTTTTTCCTTTCCTGTTCCCATACGATACGCGTCTCCTGTATCAGTTTCCGAACTCTCGGTGATTCCGGAAGACGGTCCCCGTTGTGGCGGCGTATGCAGATACCGCATCCAGCCAAGAAATTAGCGTCAAACATGACGCCTAAACCAAGCAGTATCACGCAGGCTCCCTCCTTATCTTCTGCGGAGAAAAAACCATAGAGCCTGATCGCCGGTCCGCAATTGAGTCTGTCTTGATCGAGCTTTTTTTCGATCTCGGGAATAACCGCTTCCGCAGTCTCGAGGGTCGAGACACTCCACACCACACCGATGACCGGGATCGGGTTTGTCTTGATCACAGGATGCCGGTCGGACGATCTCCATTGTTTCTGGCGCCTTTTCATGAGGTGTCTCCTTTCTTGTACCGTCTGATTATTTGAACGAGCAGGTGCGTCTTTAGGATATGTGATGCCCCATGCCGTATTGCAGCGATGCACTGCGTCAACAGATTTCTTTTGAACAGGGTTATCTCGGCATCCATAGGCGCGCTGTTGTCTTGCAATATGTGCTCTGATTGTTCAACCGCCGCGTGTTCCTGCGCGGGAGGTAATACCGTATCATGCTGCTCGGTAATCTCCTGTTGTGGGGAAGCGAAATCAGGAACATGATCCACCAATCGTAACCTCTGTATACCATTGCGCTTCTGCTCTATCGGAATCAAGACACCAAATTCCGCCAGTTGAGCCAACGCATCCGTAATCTGCTGATACATCATGTCGCATCGTTCTTTGATGATGCTATGCACATTTGTGACTTCGGCGTAGTCATCATAAAGTCGTGCGCGCTTGTCGTCAGAGGTGGCAACATCTGCAATGATACCATATATGAGCGCGGTCTCTCGAGTCCAAGGTATTGAGTCTGATGGGATGCAGGTGGAATTATCGCGTTTCTTGAGTACGCGCTGGTCTTCTCTTGTACGAGAGGCATCCGCGAGAATTGGTATATCACGTTCTTTCTGTTGGGAGGCATAATCACTCCACCTAACTACAATTTCTGGTTTCCATTCTTTTACGCGTTGAACAATCTCTCGGCAACATGCCGATAATGAACTATCACTTCGCACGATCACCTGATAGCGAACAACACCCTCACTATTACGGAACCGCACAAGTACTACATTTAATACCACTGATGCTTCAAGTATTATGTCGCACCTTCTGGTTCCTGCACCAAAGTGTCCCACCTGACGAAAACTCCTGATCGTATGACACTTGTTTAGCACATCACAAAACTTAAGTGCTGTCCTTGGATATGCTTTTGGATCATGCCCCTTCAACATCTTTCCATAATCGGAACGAGGCATATGAGTTCCTTTCTGTTATCAAGGTGCTTGTCTTTGATTGGTCACCGATACCTTACGCTCTTTTGGGCGAGTTGTCTATCGTGCGAGAGAGAACAAACGAAAATCCGGGATGAATATGGAAGTCCTTTAAGGTTCTTGACCCGCGTCCCCTCTTTACAGCCTGATCGCCGTTCTGAACAATATGGGGACATTGGGAACATAGCATTTTTATGATATACTGTCACCTGTTATGACAGAAACACCAAAAACAATCTTGATTGCGGGCGCAGGTTTCGGGGGTATGACTGCAGCACTCAAGCTTGAGCGACAGCTCCGCAATCGTCCGGACTGGAATATTGTTTTGATCGATAAAAACACCTATCAGCTTTATACCCCGGCCCTTTATGAAATCGCGGCAATACCCAAAGAGGAGGTTGATCCGACCAGCATTACATCCATCATCGCAATCCCGATCGCGGATATTATTGCCGGGAAAAAGATCACTTTTGTGCAGGGAGCGTTGACCGGCTTTGACTGCGAGAAGCGATCCGTACGCCTACAGGGAGGCCGGCAATTCAGTTATGCGTATCTCGTCCTTGCGCTCGGGTCTAAAACAAACTACTTTGATATACATGGACTGCGCGAACACGCCCTGCCGCTCAAGCGTTTCGAGGATACCGTGGCTATACGAAATAAAATCGAACGCATGCTCACCGAACGGCGCGAGTTAACACTTATCGTCGGAGGCGCCGGCGCCACGGGCGTTGAGCTCATAGCCGAGCTTTCCAACTTCATACGACACAACCCCGTGTGTCCCGTACGACTTGTCCTGATTGAAGCATCGAGTACTGTTTTGCCGGGCTTTGACCGGCACATCATACAACGCGCGAACAAGCGCCTTATAAACCTTGGCATCGAAATCTATACGAGTACCCGCATTACCTCGGTGGGTTCAAAAGAAATTATACTCGATGATGCAAAAGCAATCCCCTATGATATCATGGTCTGGACCGGAGGTGTGATGGGCAATCCTTTCTCCTGCGCCGTCAACAAGTTCCTGCAGATCGATGATTATGCGTTTGCCATCGGAGACGCCGCCGAATTCACTGACGCGCAAACCGGCAAAACGCTTCCCCGGAACGTGCCTGTTGCCCAAGCCCAAGCTCGCGCGGTTGCCCGAAATATCCTCCGCGAAATCGAAGGAAAACCAAAGCTCCCTTTTCGTCCGTCCAAAAGATACCCCTATGTCCTTGCCGTCGGCAGAAAGTACGCCA
The DNA here is from genome assembly GCA_964371935.1 of uncultured Candidatus Saccharibacteria bacterium. Taxonomy (GTDB): domain Bacteria; phylum Patescibacteriota; class Minisyncoccia; order Sungbacterales; family HO2-52-23; genus JACQRW01. The sequence goes on from CAYJOT010000001.1 coordinate 37,814, forward strand.
TCGCCGATCTTATCTTCATCCGCTTCCGGGGCTTTGCGGGCTGGTGCGTCAAACTACTCGTTGAACTGCGCTACCTTCTCTTTATCCTGCCCCTTCCAAAAGCCATCTCTGTATGGCTCCGCAGCATCCGAGTATACGCCTCGAATGATTAACAACATTTTATTCACGATCGTGAGAAGTTTGTTGTTAATCATATAGAACAGGTATAAATCCGGGGCGGGCAGATACACGAGAAAACTATGTGGAAGCAGCGGCAATGATGCGGCCGAATTCTTCCGCGTTCAAACTGGCGCTTCCGACAAGTGTGCCCCGCATATGCCCGTCCGTAAGAAAACTTCTGATATTGCCTGCGTTGATTGATCCGCCGTAGATAATCAGGATTCCTTCTCCGGCAGTTCGACCAAAGATACGGCAAAGAATCTTGCGGATATAGATGTTGCTTTGAAAGGCACTTTCGGGGGTATCCGGACGGCTGTCCGGCATAGTACTGATGGCCCAGACCGGCTCATACGCTATAATAAGATTTTTGATCAGAGATTTTTTAATACCCGTAAGCGCCGCTTCAAGCTGATGCGCGACTATCTCGGACATTTCGCGGCTTGACTGTTCGCGCTCCCCTACGCAAAGAATCGGCCGGAGACCGTGCTCAAGCAGCGCCCGGATTTTCTTTGCGATCATCTCATCGGTCTCGCCCAGGAAGATCCGCCGCTCCGAGTGACCTATAATTACGTAGCCGACTTTCAGATTTTTGAGCTGTTGCCATGAGACCTCGCCGGTATACGGGCCTGCGTCTTCCCAAAACGCATCCTGGCTTCCTAATTTGACGCGCTTCAATATCGGCGCAACCGCAGCCAAAAAGGGATAGGGAGGTGCAATCACGATTTCAACATTTCGATACGCAGATGCCGCCAGCTCGGTTTTTTGAGCAAGCGCCAGCGCCTCGCGCAGCGTGGAGGGGTTTACTTTCCAATTTGCGATGATAAGATTTTTAGGCACAGTTTTACCGTCATCCTGAACGCAGTGAAGGATCTCCTGTGTTATAGTGAGATTCTTCGCTTCACTCAGAACGACTAGTTCCTATTCTATTTTAATCTTCCTCAAAAACGCGGCGGCGCTTTCTGGCTTGATGGTGGATATTTCAATGCCGGTGCCGATTTCGAATCCGGCCCAGATAGCGGTTTTGGGCAGGATCTCGAAGTGCCAATGGTAATGGTCATGCGAACGGCTGTTTTCGACCGGTGCGGTATGTAGAAAAAAATTATAGTCCGGGTTTTTTAATCCGCGATAGAGTTTTGCGAGCGATATCCGAAGCGTGCGGGCGAAATCACGCTGCTCATCCGGAGCGATATTTTCAAAGCGCGCCTGATGGCTTTTCGGAAAAATACGCATCTCAAATGCGGTCCGCGAGGCAAACGGGGCAACGGTCACAAAATGCTTGCCCGCAAAGATTAACCGTTCCTTATTTTTTAGATCATACTGAAGCATACTGCAATGCACGCATTTTTTTTCCTTCGTAAAATAGCGCTTCGATCCTTCGAGACTTGATGCGATATCGGGCGGGATTACCGGAATCGCGATGATCTGCGAGTGCGGATGGCTGATGGATGCTCCGGCAAGTTTGCCGTGATTGTGAAAAAGCGAGATATATCTTACGCATGGATCATCTTGCAGCATATGGAAACGATCCCGATACATCTGTACAACCAGTTCCGCCTCTCGGTCGGTCATGGCTGCAAACGAGCGGGTATGATCGGCCGTGATTACTACTTCGTGCGATCCGGCTCCGTTGGTTGTGGTGTATGGTCCTTTTTTAGTGAACACCGCGCAGATACTTTTGCTCGCCTCGCTGAAGCTCCGGCGAAGCGGGTTGAACGCAGGATATTTGTTCGGGATCGTTTGCACCCACCAGTCCGATCCCGTGGCGCCGGAAAAAAGCTTTTCAAAAGGACAGGTATCTTTTGGCTGTGCGAATGCCGGGCGTTTTGAGACAATAAAATCGTTCGGCCGTTTTGAGCGGCCGGTTGCGATCACCACCCAGTCGCCGGATACGAGATCCTGGCGGAGTTCGGAGATGCTTTTCATTGTTCGTATTTACGGGTAATCAGGTTCCACCGGATGCGGAATACATCAAGAAAAACTTGCAGATATGCTTTGAGCGTCACCTTGCTATCCGCATCGAATTTCCACCGGACCGGTATGACGCCGACGCGGTATCCAAATTTTCGGGCAAGAGCCAAAACCTCAATATCAAATGCCCACCCCTGGATTCGCTCGCGGGAAAATATAGCTTCGGCAGATTCCGCGGTAAATGCCTTAAAACCGTTTTGCGTATCCCAGATTCCCCATACTCCAAATATCTGAATGACTATATTGCCCATATTGCCAAGCAGTTCCCGGTACCACGGCTCCTCAACATCACGAGAGGCTCCCGGAGCGTCTTTCGGATCGCGCGAAGAGATGACAACGTCGTATCCTTCACGGAACAGCGGCTCCATGGAGTCAAAATATTTCGGTGCGGTGGAATTATCCGCATCCGAAAAAATTCGTATATCCCCCTTTGCATCGAGCATGCCAAGCCGGACCGTCCATCCCTTTCCCTTGTTTATCTCTCCGATCAGCCGCAGGTTTGCAACTTCAGATTTCAACCGTTCGACCACTTCCTTGGTCCCATCCGTAGACGCGGAATCAACCGCGAGAATTTCATATCCGCCGGAAATATTTTTTGTGCGCAAATATACATCCACTTCGCGAAGCGTTTTCTCAATGCGATGCTCTTCGTTGTGCATTGGAATGATCCAGGAAAGATACATGGAGATAACATAAAACGTAACATATACAACAAAAACTATTTTTTATTTTCTTGTTTTATGTTCTACGTTTTATCGTTTTACGTTTTTTTCCGGTCCAGGTATGACTGCAGCACCAATGCCGCGGATGATTCGTCAACGTGCTCTTTGGCAACACCCGCGTCTTCAACTATCCGGCTCGAAAACATTTCATTTTCAAATTCAATGGGAATACTGGTTTTAGCGGCAAGCTCTTTAGCAAACTCCCGTACGCGTCCCGACTCCTCTGTCTCGCCGCCATCCATCCCAAGCGGAAGTCCTATCACAATCATCGTATCAACCTTTTCCTGTTTGACAAGCGCCAAAATTTGATCCAGCACAAACGTATTTCCCCTTCGATGAATCACACCATGGGGAAACCCAATCCGCCCTCCCACATCAGACAGTGCCACCCCGATCTGCTTTGTCCCATAGTCAATCCCAAGATACCGCATAGCTACTATTTTACACCCAATTTCCTAAAAAGAAAAAAATTGTAGATATACATAATTGCGACATTTCTTTATGACAACCTCTCCCGCATCTTTATAATTTCTTCAAACTCCGGCTCGTTCGGAGAAATTAGGTCAAGGACCTTTTTTAATTCAGCACGGGCATGACTCAAGGACGCTTCAGACGTATGATGCCGCATTTTCTGTTCAAAATCAGAGATTAAAAAAGCAATATTTCTAAGTGGGTGAAAAAAGACTCGATTCGATTTCGTGCGCTCCTTATAATAGTTATTCTCCTCATTCTTCTTCTCGTAGACATCAGTGGCCGGTCCTATATCTACTATATAGAAGTTGTCCTCCGTTTCATTTGCTCGATGTCCAAACACAATTTGTTCACCATTTACATCCCAAAGAAACTCTCCCCCGTCACAGTATATATCACCATAGAAGCGCGCGAGGGAGGCAAGGAATGTGTCAAACTTTTCTTTCTATTGTTGCAACCTTTCGCCTCGCCATATACCCGGTGTAACAGTGTTTAGATTATTTCCGTGGATCTTTTCAACTGTCACATACATCCCCGTCTTACCCCCTTCGTCCTTCCCAATAAAGGACTCAAAGTTCAGGCTTCTTATGCCATAATGCTCCCTTAGAAAAAGGTTCCTGATTACTTACAAAATTTTCCATATAATTGACAAGGGGGTTAGATACAAGCTCCCTCTGTATAATTTTATCCCGCAAGAAGTCCGAACTTCCGGTAAAACTTATCAAACGAGAGAATGGCATCAATCCCATGTATCCTTGCAACGGCGACATTGCAACAATCGATCCATGATATGCCTTTTGATTTTTGAGAAAGAAAAACCTCATCCGCTTCATCGACAATGCTCTGACTCAATGACAGCTCAAAGAAGTTCTTCGCCCTGGCCGCCTTGAGGAAATTTTTTGCAGCGGTATGCGACACTTTATATGACAACACCGTTGCTGTCTCCGGTATGCCAAACGGAGTAACAAAAAGAGCCGCATCTTGCAACTCATTTGTCTTTGTAAGCGCCACTCGATGGTTCGCATCATCTTCCTTTACAAGCGCAATAAAAAAATCAGCGTCAATGAGCAATTTCATAGATCATATAAATAATCCCGCAATCTGCTCGAGAGATCATGCGGCCCCCCCTTAATTTTGAGCTGTGCCATATCCAACAACGCTTCCCGTCCAGTAAAAAACGTGCTCTTTTGTCTACCTACAAGCGATTGGAGCGCTCCCTCCACCCTTTTTTTTTCCCGCACCAGTTGCTCGTAGCTCTTTTTGAAAATGTGTCGTGCCATCTTTGTTTCTTTTGTTTCTACAGCCATAAGACTACTTTATCAAACTATGTCCTACTTTGTCAAAACCTCCACCCCGTCTTTTGTCACCGCAATGGTGTGCTCAAAGTGCGCGGCAAGGGAGCCGTCTGCGGTCTTATACGTCCACGCGTCCTTTTGCAACACTACGCGCCAAGTGCCGAGGGTTGCCATGGGCTCAATGGCGATGACCATGCCCTCTTTGAGTTCCGGACCAGTGCGGGGCGACCCAAAATTAGGGATGAAGGGGTCTTCGTGAAGTTTGTAGCCAACGCCATGTCCGGCAAGATCGCGGATAATGCCGAGGTGATCTTTTTTGAGCCGCTGCTCTACTGCGTAGCCAATATCGCCGATGTGCCCTCCGGGACGCACGGCTGCGATCCCCAGATCAAGCGATTCTTTTGTGGCGGCTATCATGCGCTCGATCTCGGCTGACACTTTCCCTACTCCAACCGTAACCGCCATGTCCGTGCATAATTTTTTCCACCATATACCAATGTCCAGACTGACCACATCGCCCTCGCGTAAAATTTTGTCTTTGACCGGAATCGCATGCACCACCTCGTCATTGACCGAGACGCATATCGTAGCCGGATACGGAGTATGTATGCCAACCGCGCGGTATCCCTTAAACGAAGGAATGCCGCCGGATTCTATGATCAGGCGTTCGGCAAGAGTATCAAGATCAAATGTCGAAATACCGGGCGCAACTGCGGCCGCGACCCGCGCTAAAACAAGCGCGAGGCGCTTTCCACCCTCACGCAAAGTATCAATCTCTTCTATTGTCTTTATAGTGATGGCCATTTGTCTCCCAACCGCTCGCCCAACATGCGATCAATCTGTTTCCACACCTCGTCGGGCGGCACATTGCCGTCAATCTTGATTAGTCGTTCGTGCTCTTCATAGTAGTCAACCACGGGCATGACATCTTCATAAAAAAATTGCATCCGGCTGCGGATCGCCTCTGGCGTATCATCGGCCCTGCCACCACCACGGTTGAGCAGACGACGAATCGCCTCTTCCTCATCTACATCTATATAGATACAGACAGGGAGGGGTCGCCCATGCCATGACATAACATCGTCAAGAAATTTTGCCTCTACTAAGCGTCGTGGTGTTCCATCCCCAATCATGTGTTTGTCGGCATGGCCATGCTCAATAATTTCACGAAGCCAGACAAACATTGGAAACCACCATGGGTAAAGTTTTCCTTTCTCGTCAACAGAGAGTCGGATAATCTCGGTTGTAGGATTTTTGAGCGTTAGCAACTCGCGCAAAAACCTCCCGGTTTCCATATGAAAAACACCCTGCGATTCAAGCCGCTCCAGCATAAACTTGGCCTGCGTACCCTTGCCGCATCCGGAACGACCTACAAAACAAAACGTGAATTTGTCAGATAAGGAGTTGGTATTCATAATAAATACGGCTACAGATCATTCAGCATAAAAATGAGGATTCAATTCCGACTCCGGTATGTACCGCGATCCTTGGCGATAGATTGCATGAAGTGTTCCTCTATCCAACTCCGGATGATTGGCAATGGTCAGGGTTTGTCTGGAGCCGTTGGGAAGAATCTTTCGCAACTTAACATGACTTCCGCGTTGGGAAGCCATTTCAAAACCAAAAGAATAAAATATCTTTATAACCTCTTCGCCGGAAAGAGTTTTAAGCCGCGGCATATACTCTTGGCTCTAATTCGAAACTTGCAAGTACGGACGGCCTTTCAATCAAACCAAAGTCGGCAAGATTTTCTCCCTCCAGCTGTAGACAGAGCGCCTCTCCCAGATTTTCCATAAGCTCATCAAGAGTTTTTCCCTGTGTTATCACCGGCAAATCAATACATTCTGCCACAAAGTAGTTTTCACCTTTTGAAACATATACCTGAATGATTCTTTTCATAGTGACAGCAGTATAGCACATAAACCTTAAGAAATCAACAAGAAGGGTTAAATCCGCTCGTACTCGCGCGTGACGAGTTGCGCCTCGATCTGTTTGATGGTTTCAAGCACGACCGAGACCACGATGAGGAGGGCGGTGCCGCCAAGCGTGAGCGACTGTATCCGAAACACACTCTGAACCATCAGCGGCAAAACCGCGACAATGCCGAGAAAAAGTCCGCCGGCAAGCGTAATGCGGTTGAGAATATATGAAAGCATTTCCGAAGTGGGCCTGCCCGGGCGCACGCCAAGGATAAAGCCGCCCTGTTTCTGGATATTTTCGGCGATTGAATTCGGATCAAACGTAACCGCGGTATAAAAGTAAGTAAACGCGAAGACGAGCACAAAGTAAATAAGGCCGTAGACCAACTGATTGTTGAGAATCTCCAAGAGCATGGCCGAGATTTTCTGAACGATTGGATTGGATGCGCCCGCGAGGAAGCTGCCGACAAGGCCGGGAAAAAGCAGCAGGGAGATCGCGAATATAATCGGAATAACTCCTGCCTGGTTTACGCGCAGCGGCAAATGAGTGGACACGCCCCCGTACATGCGCTGCCCGCGGATACGCTTGGCGTACGAGACCGGCACGTTGCGCTGGCCTTCGGAAATGATCACCACGCCCGCGATCACGACCAACGACGCCACCAGAAACGCCAGATATGCAGGCAGCTTATCCGGAGTGAAATTAAAAAGTTCCTGCCGCAGATCGCGCGGAATGCTCGATACAATACCCGCGAATATGATGAGCGAGACTCCGTTGCCGATGCCCTTTTCGGTGATCAGCTCGCCAAGCCACATAAGAAGCATACTGCCGGCTGTCGCAACAATCATGTTGGTCGCGTATCCGAATACACCGATATCACCGAGTACATTCTGACGGGCAAGCAATACCAGAAGTCCGTAGGACTGGAGAAGTGCGAGCGGCACCGCGAGCAGACGGGAGTACTGATTGAAGCGGGCACGTCCGGCTTCACCCTCTTCCTTGTACATTTCTTTGAACCTCGGCACAACCATGGTCAAGAGCTGCATAATAATGGATGCCGTGATAAAAGGGCCAACGCCAAGCATCACAATCGAGAGATTATCCAAGGCGCCGCCGGAGAAGATATTGAAAAGCCCAAAAAACTGGTTTCCGGCAATAAAATCCTTAAGCCGACTGACATCAACCCCAGGAACCGGAATCGCGGCCGCGACACGGAAGAGCACCAGCACGCCTAATATGAAGAACACCTTCTTGCGAAGATCAGGAATCCGGAATAACATGGTGAGTTTATCGAACATAATGGGGAAAAGTCCTAATGTCAAATTCCAAATGACAAATCAACGACTAAAGCCCAAAATCCAAAACAATTTTTTGATATTTAGATTTTGGATTTGATTTGATATTTGAGCTTTGATATTTATGCGTTCAGTTTCGCCGATACTTTTTTAGAAAACAGCACATTTTTAAACGTGAACTTGCGAGTAATCTCCCCTCTGCCTAAAATTTTTACTTTTGGCATTCTGCCTTTTTTCTTATGAATCATGCCTGCCTTGAGCAGCGTTTCCGGAGAAATCAAGTCGCCCGGCTTCATTTTTTGTTCAAGCATATCAAAATTGATCACGACTGGCCGCTCCTGGAATGATCTAAAGCGATAGCCGCGCAGTTTCGGGATGCGCTTAAGCGTATCGCGCTCTTCGGGCCGCCGCTTTCCCCCGGCGCGGGCCAGCAGACCTTTGGTACCGCGCCCGGAAAACGTCCCGCGCTTTCCGCCGCGGCCGACGCGCTTTTTCCGGTGCAATTTTGTTTTGGGTTGAAGAGTGTTGATTTGCATAGTATGGATTAATTTTCCAGACTAAGTCTGGAATGCTTTCCAGACTTAGTCTGGAAAATTACCCTTCTGTCTCAGTTTCTTCAACGCCTCCATGGTTGCACGGGCGTTATTGAGCTTATTTGGAGTGCGGCTCAAGATTTTTGCCGTAATGTGCCTGATGCCGGCCAAGTCCGCTACAATGCGGATCGGCCCTCCGGCCACAAGTCCTCGTCCCCCCCGGCCGGGCTTGAGCAGCACCCGGGCCGCGGATGACTTGCCGTCAACCTCATAGGGAATCGTCCGGGTCTTGGTACCCGGAATGACCAGCATGTCTTTCTTCGCTTTTGCCACTGCTTTTTCCACGGCGCTTGACACGTCAGCGCCCTTGCCCATGCCAAGCCCGACTTTCCCGTTGCGGTTGCCGATGACTACGGATGCGCGAAAGCTAAACCGCCGTCCGCCAGCCACCACGCGCGCGGTTCTGCGGATATCCAAAACCTTCTGATCATATTCAGGTTTTTCCCTCCGGGGTCCTCCTCCTTGTCTTCGCTCGTTTGGTTGACGCATAGTAACGTAATATCAAATGATAAATTTCAAATTACAAATAAATGGTGATCTTGACGTTTTAATCTGTTTTGTCATTTAAAATTTGACATTTGTAATTTTATAATTTCAGTCCTCCTTTGCGCGCTCCTTCCGCAATTGCCCTAACCAGGCCGTGATACCGGTATCCGCCGCGGTCGAACACGACTGTACTGATTTTTTTCTCCACGGCCATGCCGGCAAGTTTCTCGCCAGCGGCAGCGGCCGCCATGGTTCTTTGCATTGGTTTGCTTTTTGATTTTGCGCCGTTCAGATCACGCGTACCCACCGCAACAAGCGTATGCCCGGTTTCATCGTCAATCAACTGCGTCCATACATAGCGGTTTGACCGGAATACAGAAAGTCGCGGGCGGATGCCTGTTCCTTTGACCCGGCTTCGAATGCGCCCATGCCGACGCGCTCGTTTTTCTTTGTTGGAAGTTGTCTTCATAATTATGTCCCGGATTTTTTTCCCTGCTTGCGCCGGATCACTTCGCCGCGATAATGGATACCCTTGCCTTTGTACGGTTCCGGTTTTTTCAGCGCCCGGATCCGCGCGGCAACTTCCCCGACCTTGGCTTTGTCAACGCCGGATACGGTAATAACATTGCGCTCAACCTCAAACTGAATCCCTTCGGGTGCGGAAACGCGCACCGGATGCGAAAACCCGAGCTGCATGAGCAGACCAGTACCCTCCATGGCAACGCGATAGCCGATCCCGTCAAGCTCAAGCTTTTTTTCAAACCCTTTGGTAGCGCCCTCAACCATGTTGGCGATCAGCGAACGGTATAACCCCCACAATGCAGCCGATTGCTTATTTTCCAGCCGAGGCAATACCTGCGCCTCATTGTTTTCAAACGTGATATGCATATCTGGATGCAAGAGCAGCGACAGTTCGCCCTTAGGTCCTTTGACGATAACCGAACGGTCCGCAATCGTCATGGTTGCGTTTGCCGGAACGAAAATTGGTTTTTTGCCGATTCGTGACATAGATTTCTTATACTACCATATCTCCGCAATAAGCTGCCCGCCGACTTTCTCCTTGTGCGCTTCCGCGCTCGACAGTATTCCTTTGGGAGTCGTCAGCAGCATAATGCCTCCGTGCGCCGGCCGGTGAAGTTCGCGATACGAGGCATAGAGGCGCCTGCTCGGTTTTGAGATCAGCTTCACTTGCGTAATCGCCGGCTTGCCCTCCGGATAGAGCAGCTGCACATCCAGAATCTTTCGCACGCGCTTGCCTTTCCGCTCGCTTGCGCCCACCATACCGGAACGCTCAAGCGCCCGCGCAATCTCATGCTTCATCCGCGAATACGGAATACGCACCATTTCCTGCTTGGCTCGTTGCGCATTCTTGATTCGGATAAACATATCTGATATCGGATCGTTCATGCTGTTGTATCGTTTTACGTTCTACGTTTTATGTTTTCGCCTACCATGAAGCTTTTTTGATTCCTGGAATTTCCCCGCTGTTTGCAAGCTCGCGAAAACAGATACGGCACAGGCCGAAATCTCCCAGATAGCCGCGCTTTCTGCCGCACCGAAAACAACGGCGGACCACGCGTGACTTGAATTTCGGCTTTTTAAGCGCTCGCGCAATAACTGATTTTTTTGCCATAATACTCTGGATTCTAGATTCCGGACTCTGGATTCTGGAGGGGAAACCCCAGCAGGCGCAGGAGTTCAATGCCCTCTTCGGCCGTGCGTGCCGTGGTTACCACGGTCACCTCAAACCCAAAAAGAACGTGATAATCCTCGCCCATCATTTCAGGGAATATGATATGCTCCTTGATGCCGATAGTCAAATTGCCTTTCTGGTCAAATGATTTTTCATCAAGCCCCCTGAAATCCCGCGTGCGAGGCAGTCCCACATCAATCAGGCGGATCAGAAAGTCATACATGCGCGTTCCCCGCAGCGTTACCTGATACCCAATAATGAGACCCTTGCGTGTCTTAAAGGACGCAATGGCTTTTTTGGCAGCCCGGGGAGCGGACTTCTGGCCCGTGATGAGCGCGAGGTATTTTTGCACCTCCTCCTGCTGCTTGTCGTCGCGCATCCGTCCCACGCCCACATGCACCACTACTTTTTCGATCTTGGGGACGGCCATGACATTGCCGATTCCAAAGCGTTTCTGCAACGCAGGCAAAACCTCCTTTTTATATTTTTCTTGAATGTTTGGCATACCGATACATGCGATTATTTTTCTTGTTTTACGTTCTATGTTCTACGTTTTATGTTATACAACCGCTCCGCACTTCTTGCAGGTGCGCTGCTTCGCGCCCGATCTGTCCATCGAATATCCCACGCGCGTCGGCTTTGAACAGCTCCCGCACACCACCATAACGCGGCTCACCTGGAGCGGCGCCGGAATCCTGACCAGTTCCCCTTTCTGCCCCCGTGCGCGCGGACGGACATGTTTTTTCTTCATGTTCAGGTTTTCAATTATCACACTTGAACGGGTCGGCAAAACCGCAAGCACTTTTCCACTCTTGCCCCTGTCATTGCCTGAAATGATTTTTACGCTGTCGCCTTTTTTAATCTTCATGATGTCTAACGATAGAAGACAAACGACGAAAGCTGAAAACGGATTCTGACTTTTAGCTTTTGTCTTTTACCTTTTGGCTTCATACCACCTCCTGCGCCAATGAAATTATTTTAGCATACCCCCGGTCGCGCAACTCCCGCGCAATCGGCCCGAAAATACGACCTCCCCGAGGATTTACTCCATCAATCAGCACCACCGCATTGTCGTCAAAACGAATATATGAGCCGTCCGGCCTGCGGAACGGAGCCCGGGACCGCACTACCACGGCGCGCACCACGTCTTTTTTCTTCACGACCTTGCGCGGCTCCGCAATCTTCACGCTCGCGACCACCACATCACCCAGCCGCGCGTATCTGCGGCGCGTGCCACCCAATACTTTAATCACCTGAAGCAATCTGGCTCCGGAATTGTCGGCAACTTTTAACATGGACCGTGTCTGGATCATGAGGTAAATTTCTAATGGGTATTGGGATTTGATGAGAGCAATGAGAAATTAGGAATTCGATACTTCATCTTCGCTCTCTTCTGCCGGTAACCGTTTCACCAGCGAGACAACTCGCCATCGTTTCTCTTTGGACAGCGGTCTGGTTTCCTGAATCACCACGATGTCCCCGACCTGGTACTCGTTATTCTCGTCATGCGCTTTGAACTTTTTTGAAACGCGATAGTATTTCAAATATTTCGCATGCTGAGCCAAACGATCCACCCGCACCACCACGGTTTTTTTCATCCGGTTTGCAGTTATGGCTCCCTGTAATTTTCTCATATGGCGTCTTTCGATAATCTCTGCAAAGTCAGAATCTGGGCAATGTCTTTTTTCAGGCACGCCCGCTCTTTAACGTTTTTGACCTTTTTTTGGCGGAGCAAAAACCCTAACTCGTCAATGCGGGTCCTGCGTTCGCGTAAAAGCGTGGCTAGTTCTGCTGGTGATTTTTGCCGCAATTCAGTGATTTTCATAATTATTCTTTCGTAATGAATCGGGTCTTGACCGGGAGTTTATGTGCTGCAAGGCGCATTGCCTCGCTTGCCTGTGCTAATGTTACACCATCCATTTCAAATAAGACCCGCCCTGGCCTGATGGGAACCACATAATGATCTACCGCTCCTTTGCCTCCTCCCAGCGTTACCTCCGGCGGCTTTTTCGTGACTGGCTTGTCCGGAAACACGCGTATCCAGACCTTGCCGCCTCGCCGGATTGATCGCGTCATGGCGCGGCGCGCCGCCTCTATTTGTCGCGCAGTCAGCCAGTACGCTTCCAGGCTTTTCAATCCGAACATGCCAAAAGCCAGACGAGTTCCGCGCGTCTCATCGCCTTTGCCCCTGCCTTTCTGCCATTTTCGATGTTT
>CAYJOT010000001.1:50729-105494 GCA_964371935.1 uncultured Candidatus Saccharibacteria bacterium
GAGTTCCGCGCGTCTCATCGCCTTTGCCCCTGCCTTTCTGCCATTTTCGATGTTTTACTTTCTTGGGTTGAAACATAATTATTTCTCAAACACGTCTCCTTTATAAATCCACACCTTCACGCCAATCGTGCCATACGTGGTGTGCGCGGTCTTTTCCGCATAATCAATTGCCGCGCGGATGGTCTGGAGCGGGATTCTTCCTTTTCTCCCCCACTCGTAGCGCGCCATCTCAGCCCCGTCAAGGCGGCCCTTGAGCGCGATGCGGACTCCTTTTACCTCGCGGGAGTTCGATATCTTTTCCAGCGCCTGCTTCAACACCCGGCGAAACGGAATTCTTTTCTCAAGATCGTCCACGATCATCTGCCCAGCAATTGCCGCATGCGTTTCCGGATTCCTGACTTCCTCAATGGTGAGTTTGATCTCATCCGCCGCGGCGGACTTCGATTCAATATGAAAATGTTTCTGCGTTTTAATGATAAACTTCTTGATTTCGTTTTTCAGCACCTCCGCCCCCTCGCCACCACGGCCGATTAAAATTCCCGGACGCGCCGTGCGGATAATCACCTGGAGCACATTGGGGGATCGCTCAAGCTCAACCACCTCAATGTGGCTCGGCCGAAGTTTCTTATCAAGCCACGCCCGCAGCATCGTATCTTCCAAAAGATAGTTTTTAAAATTTTTACGCTGAAACCAGCGCGACTTCCATGTCGTGGTTTCTCCGAGCCGAAATACATAGGGGTGTACTCTGTGGGTCATTGAAGTAGTAAATAGTGTATAGCGAGTAGTGTATAGTGCGTCATATAACTTTTCGCTGAAATATTTTTGGGGCAAAGCTTCTTGTGCGCCAGGTTTTTTTCTGAGAAAGTTCCCGCCCCTTTCCTTTTTCCTGATCCGTCACATCCGATTTCAAATCTTCAGCTTGCGCGTCCCGGACAACAAGCTGGTCATTTTTATGCTGAACTTTTTTTGCCGGAATAATGCGATGCTCCCGCGCTTCCAGCACCAACACTACATGGCTCGTCCGCTTCCGGATAGTGGCGCCCCTGCCGAACGCCCGCGGCATCATGCGCTTGGCCACCGGACCTGCATCTACCTTTATATACTTAACATACAAGCCGGACTCGTCAAGCTGGAAATTATTCACGGCGTTTGCCACGGCGGATTTCAGAAGCTTCAGCACCGGAGCCGCGCCCCGTTTTATCAAACTGCCCAATACCAACTCGGCCTCGCTCACATTCCTGCCCTTGACCATATTGATAACCAACCGCATCTTTCGCGGAGCAATATGGGCGTAATGAAGCTGTGCGTTGATTTCCATAAATTTCTTGTCATCCTGAACGAAGTGAAGGATCTCTTGCGGTCGTGCGTGTGAGATTCTTCGCTTCGCTCAGCATGGCCTAGCCCTATTTCTTCGCGGGCGTTGCCGCGGTTGAGGTAGCGGCTTTCTGTTCGATATCGCGCTGCTGTTTTCCGCCGTGCCGGACAAACTTTCGGGTAGGAGAGAACTCGCCAAAGTGATGTCCCACCATGTCCTCCATAACCTTGATCTCGATAAACGCTTTGCCATTGTGCACGCCAAAGGTATAGCCGATCATCTCGGGAGTGATCATTGATGCGCGCGACCATATTTTGATCACGACTTTCGAGTTGGGCGAAGTGCGCCCCATGTGTTTGAGGATGCTCGGATGAACGTATGGACCCTTCTTTAAGCTTCGCGGCATATCTTGTTATTGGTTATTAGTTATTTGTTTTAGTTTCTTAGTTATTGGTTCAAGTCATTTGCAAAACTGGCAACCAACAAACTAAAACCAAGAACTTAAGACTAATGACTACTTCTTCCTTCTCGACAAAATAAATCTGCTCGAGGTTTTTTTGCGCTTGCGCGTCTTTACTCCGCGCGCAAGCTTGCCCCACGGCGTTGCCGGGCCGCGACGGCGCCCGACCTGCGTGCGTCCCTCGCCGCCTCCGTGCGGATGGTCAACCGGGTTCATAGCGGTGCCGCGCACACTCGGGCGGATTCCTTTGCGACGATTGCGTCCGGCAGTGCCGATCGTTATAAAACTATGCATCGGATTGGACAAGGTGCCAATCGACGCGAAGTTTTGCGCATGTATCATACGCACCTCTTTGGACGGCATCTGGATATTCGCATATCCTCCCTCCTGTGCCAGCACCAATGCTCCCACGCCAGCAGAGCGCGCAATTTGCGCGCCGTGCCCGGCCTGCAGCTCGATATTGTATACCATGGTGCCAACGGGAATTCTGTGCAAGGGCATGCGATTACCCGGCTCAATCGGCGCATCAGGACCGCTTACTACCATACTCCCTACGGCAACATCCTGCGGAGCAAGCACATACCGCTTTTCTCCATCATGGTAATGCAGCAGCGCTATAAAACTCGAGCGATTCGGATCGTATTCAAGAGACACGACGCGAGCCGGAACTGCGATCTTGTCGTATTTGAAATCAATCTCGCGCCACAGCCGCTTCACGCCAGATCCTTTATGCCGCGTAGTGATGCGCCCCTGCGAGTTGCGCCCCACATCGCGCTTTCGTCCCCAGGTCAGCCGCTTTTCCGGCCCGCTCGTCTTGGTCAGCACCTTTCTCCAGTTCACAAACTCGGCCTGGCGTCTGCCAGGGGATGTGGGAGGATAGGTTTTGAGCTTGGTTTGGATCATGAAGTCAGTTATTGGTCACTGGTTCTTAGTTTTAGTTTTTTAGTTACCGATCCACTTTGTGTACGAACCAATGACCCACAAACTAAGACTAAAAACCATGAACTAGAAACCACTATGCCTATTGCATCTCAATGGTCTGGCCTTCCATCAGCACCACCACCGCTTTTTTAAATCCGCTTTTCCAGCCAATAGTGCGCCCGCGCCTGCGTTCTTTCCTTGGCATGTTCAGCACTCGCACGTCTTTGACGGTTACGCCAAAGCGCTTGGCTACGGCAAGTCCCACTTCGCGCTTGTTTGCAGTACCGGCAACGACAAACGTATACTCGCAGGTCTTGCCCATGGTCTTTTCCGTAAGATGCGGCCGGATTAAAATGCCGAATGTGTCATTTTTCATAATTACCTTGCCAAAATCTGGATGGCGGCCTTGGGAAGCATTAAAAATTTATGCTGCATCACCTCGTAGGTATTCAAATTTCTGGCCTCGTCCACCGTGACCCGGCTGATATTGCGCATCGCGCGGCGCGCCGAATTGTCTTTGGTAAAAAGCGCCACCAATATGCTCTTGTTTTGTTTCAACTCTGCCAGTTCTTTCTGCTCTGCAAGTTTGCGGAACATCTCGGCCGCATATTTGGTCTTGGCTTCGGGAAAATCAAGATCCTCCATTACCACTATTTCCCGATCCCGCAATTTTGCCGAAAGCACGACCGCGAATGCCTTTCGCGCCATCTTCTTGTTGATCTTCTTCTCATAATTTTTCTCCATACGCGGCCCGTGCGTAATGCCGCCGCCCCTCCATATCGGCGAGCGTGTAGACCCGTGCCGCGCCCGGCCGGTTCCTTTCTGCCGCCACGGCTTTCTCCCGCCCCCGCGCACCTCTGCTCTGCTCTTCGTGTGCGCCGTACCCGACCGCCGATTCGCGGCCTGCGACGTCACCACCTGATGCACCAGATCCGCATTCCACTTCAACCCAAACACCCCGTCCGGCAATTCCACGGTCCCGGTCTCTTCCCCTATTTGGTTGTACACCTTGACTTGCATAGATAAATATGAAATCTTCTAACCAATTCGTTTACAAAAAAATAATATTGATATTCTTAAAAAATAGAACTGACTACCCCCCTAATCTCCATCAAAGTCCCTCGTCGTCCTGGCACGGCACCCCGTAGTGCCAGCATTTTATTTTCCGCGTCGACTTTTACGATCTCGACTTTTCGCACCGACACACGATCGGCTCCCATGCGGCCGGCCATGCGCATGCCTTTGATCACGCGCTGGGGCCAGGTGGCACCAATGGATCCGGGCTGGCGATGGGCGTGCTTGGTGCCGTGCGAGGCAGGGGCACCATGAAAGCCGTGGCGTTTTACTACGCCCTGAAATCCTTTGGCTTTTGAAATACCGCTCACGCGTACGCGATCCCCTTCCTGGAACACCGATGCGTCAATGATTGTGCCGACCTTCATGTCTTCTTGGGGCAGCACATCCGCTGGCGCATCAGTACCCTTCTTTAGTGTGTGCGTTTTTACGCGAAATTCCTTTACGTAACGAAAGTTCCCAAGTCCCTTAAAGTGTCCGATCTGCGGTTTTGCGATATTCTTTTGCTTTTTCTCTCCTGCGCCAAGCTGTACGCTGCAATACCCGTCCTTTTCCATGGTGCGAATCTGAATCACGGTGTTGGGCATAACGGAAATGAAAGTCACCGGGATCACATTGCCGGTTTCGTCAAAGATTTGCGACATATTCACTTTTTCTCCCAAAAGGCATTTCATAAATGGTAACAAAAAAGCCGGATGCCCGGCGCCACGCACAGACGAAAATTTTCTTAGCTTTCTTTTTTGAACAAACCAGCTGTACTCATAAATACACTAAATTTCCCTTATCAACCTATGGCTACCTCAAGTTTCTTGATCTGCTTGTCATGCTCATGAATATCATCGGTAATTCTGAACATGAAGCGCACTGTGGGCTGCTCGATCTTTTTCCGCAACATCAAAACGAGTTATCACCTTATCAACCGCTTGCAGCAAGGTTGCTGTCTGCTCTCGCATCTTTTCATCCATCGTTTCCCCAAATTCGTCAAACCGAAGATTAAGATATTCTTTAAAGTATTCTTGTGTAACAAACCCCGCAAGCTTCTCATCAAGGTAATCTTTCGTAACAAAAGCTTCCAGCTTTTCATCAAGCGTTTTGTCCAGATACCCCTTGGTAACCAACTCTTCAGATTCTTTTTTCTCCTGTATTTGTTCGGACATATCAAAGATATTACATCATCTTGACCTCGATATCCACTCCGGCAGGCAGGTTGAGATTGGTGAGCGAGTTGATCGTACTCGGCGTCGGGCTCAAAATATCAATCAGCCGCTTGTGCACGCGCATCTCATACTGCTCGCGGGCGTTTTTGTGAACAAAACTTGAACGATTTACCGTATACCTATGGATCTCGGTTGGCAGCGGAATGGGCCCGACCACGTCGGCGCCGTTTCGCAGCGCGGTATCAACAATCTGCTTGACCGAATTATCAATAATCTTCGAGTCATACGCCCGCACTTTGATCCGCACTCGCGTTTTCAATTCTTCAACTATCTTTTTCGTTGCCAAGGAACATCAACAAATTTTCAATTTACAATTTTCAATTTACAATGACGGTCCGAACTTAAATCATTGAAAATTGATTGAAAATTGCAAAATTGAAACTTGAAAATTATTTCACTATCTTCGTGACCACGCCCGCGCCGACGGTGCGGCCGCCCTCGCGGATCGCGAAGCGCTGCCGCTCTTCAAGCGCTACCGGCACGATCAGCTTGACCACAAACTTGATTGTGTCTCCGGGCATGACCATCTCAACCCCTTCCGGCAGAGTCACTTCGCCGGTCACATCCGTGGTGCGGATGTAAAACTGGGGCTTGTACCCTGCAAAAAACGGGGTGTGCCGACCTCCTTCCTCTTTGGTAAGGATATATACTTCGGATTCAAAATCAGTGTGCGGCGTGACCGATCCAATCTTCGAGATCACCTGCCCGCGCTCCACATCTTCCTTTTTCAAACCGCGCAACAGAATGCCCGCGTTGTCTCCGGCCATGCCTTCGTCAAGCGATTTGTTAAACATTTCAATGCCGGTGACGGTTGTCTTTGCCGTATCTTTCATGCCAACGATTTCAATTTCCTCGCCCACCTTTACTTTGCCGCGCTCAATGCGTCCGGTTACCACCGTACCGCGTCCCTCAATAGAAAACACGTCCTCAACAGGCATCAAAAATGGCTTGTCCAGATCGCGAACCGGTTCCGGAATATAACTATCCAAAGCATCGGTCAGCTCGCGGATCTTTTTCACCCACGGGTCATCCACGGAAGTTGCCTCAAGCGCCTTGAGCGCGGAACCGCGGATAATGGGTGTTTCGTCTCCGGGAAATTCATACTTTTTTAAAAGCTCGCGCACCTCTGCCTCAACTAAGTCAATCATTTCCGGATCATCCACCATATCAACTTTGTTGAGAAATACCACCACCGCAGGCACGCCTACCTGACGCGCAAGCAAAATATGCTCGCGGGTCTGGGGCATAGGTCCGTCAGTCGCAGACACGACCAAAATCGCGCCATCCATCTGGGCAGCACCGGTAATCATATTCTTGATGTAGTCCGCGTGTCCGGGCGCATCAATATGCGCGTAATGCCGCTTCTCGGTCTCATACTCCGAGTGATGCAACGCAATCGTAATCCCGCGTGCCTTCTCCTCGGGCGCATTGTCGATCTGCGACACGTCTTCAACGCGTGACGGAAGCCCGGCCAAATGCAATGCCTTGGTAATAGCCGCCGTCAACGTGGTCTTGCCATGGTCAACGTGTCCGATAGTGCCTACGTTTACATGCGGCTTGGTGCGTTCGTATTTTCCTGCCATTGTTTTGATAAATATATGAAATAAGAAACGGGTGACAAAATACGCTTTTGTCGCGCCATTCCTACTCCATAATTGGAGATTAGGGGTATATTTTGCCGATATGATCTACTCTATAGGAAACAATAAAAAACGTCAAGCGGCGCGACTAGAGGAAGTTCTTTCTCAAACTGCTCCGCTAAAAAAGCGCCGACTTTTTGGTCGCCATTCGCATGATAAATCAGGATATTCGTATCAATGGTGTACATGGAGCCAAGGCAAAACGCGATCCCATTCTTTTCTGATTTTGCGCTGCCAGGTAACAGGATCGGTGATTCTTCCTTTCAGGATTCCCGCTGCCGCTTTCAGCGCCGCAAGCGCTTGTTGTTTCTTCTCCGACGTAACTCGTTCCAGCACCATGCGAGTACCGCTGTACTCCCGAATTTCAAGATGCGCGTCTTTCCATTGAGGACGTATATCTTTCGGAAGCGTGATCTTCCCATCTTTCACCTTTATTGTTGTAGTCATGCTTCTATCTTACCCCCGATAGCGAAACCGTCAAGCACACTAGATAGCATTACTACTCTAGATTTTAGTATCATTTCAAACCCAAAAGATAGAAGAATATAGTGATAAATTAAGCGTGCTTCGTCCATATTGTCAAGATCATCCCGCAAATAATCGCGCACAAACTTAACAGATTGCGATCCTCGGCACATCATTCTGTCTGCAATTTTTCTCTTGGTAATTAGTGTATTTCGTAACCACGAGGAGCTAAAATATCCTTATGGTTACTACTCGAAATAACGTTTTCAACTGTGCGACCAACTTTTTGAGGGGTAGAAAGTGTATTTTCTGCGGTTCGTTCAAGATAAACAGAACGAGGCGTGGATATATCAAATGCCAGCGCAAGAGCTGTGGAAAACAGAAATCCCCGAAACGGTTGCGCAAGGAGATAGGCATCATTACCGGCTTCTACCAGCAGCAACCGGCATATCGTGTGGCGAGCGATCTGGGCATGGATTACCAAGTAGTTACTCGCGTCTATCAACGACTGCGCGAAACAATCTATCATGTGGCGGAGCTGGAAGCAGGCAAACTGAAGAGCGAAGTAGAGATTGACGAAGCGTACTTTGGAGGCAGACGCAAGGGCAGGCGAGGAAGAGGTGCTGCTGGAAAAAGCATTGTTTTCGGCCTTCTGGAGCGCAACGGCAAGGTTTACACCAAGGTGGTGGAACGGGTTACTGCCGATGAACTGATGGCTCATATTCGGAAGCATACCAGAAAAGGGGCTGTCTACTATACGGACACTTTCCGAAGCTACAACTCGCTGAAACGCTGGGCATACACCATCGCCTTAACCATTCCAAGTCTTTCACTTATCGCGGCAAGAACCACATCAATGGCATTGAAGGATTCCGGAGTTACGCTAAGCATATCCTGTACAACTATCGTGGAGTTTCCAAATATCACTTTCCGATGTATATTAAAGAAGTGGAGTATAGATTTAATCATCGTCGAGATAATTTATTCAAGTTGTTTATTAGTGTCTATTTTGGTTACGTTTCGTACTAATTACCTTTTATTATCATGCTAAAAGCGCCTCAATCCGTTTTTGCTCTTTGTGCGCGTCAAGCAATGCTGTGCGCTTGCGCGATTCGTCGAAAAAGATGCAAAACTGTGTAAAAACTCCTTCCCGGCCCAGGATGCGCGGCACGGCAGCGCCCTCAACAAAGATTATCGGAATACAAATGGTTATAGTACCAGATTTGATTTTTATAGAATTCCAGAGCGATATACCACAGTTAATCCTTTGGGAACGCTTACCAATAAAATATCCTGCCACGTTGTATGCGGCAATTGTTTTTTTACGTCTTTCAGTATCGTTGTGGCATCGTGGCCGGATGCAACGATTTTTCCCTTGACAATAGCGACTTGTTTGCCGCCGTATTTTTTGATGCTGATGGTGGGCAAGATAAGCTTCTTCATGTTTCTACTATACCATGACAGCCACTACACTGGCAAATCCTCGAGGCGGATGTCTTCCAGATGGATGGGTAATCCAACGGTCTCATTTTTTCCGAATCCGGCGAATTTTCGGTATGGCGCTGGCTCCTCCGACGGATGCTGGAGTTCCGGGGCTCCGGCCTGAAACAGGTCGGAATACCCGACCGCATCATCTTCCCGCTCAATCAAGCGCTCATACTCAGCAAAAGACATCACAACCAAATCCGGCTCCCCGTTCTCGACAAAAATAAACTTGTCGCCGTTCTTCTTAACTAAATTTTTGATTTTCGTGAGGTCCATAGAAAATCACATAACACGTAAAACATAAAACGATAAAACCTGATTCATTTTTGTTCTACGTTCTATGTGTGCTACGTTTATCGTTATTTCTTCCCCTCTATAATCTGCTGGGCAACGTTGTGGGGCACTTCCTCGTATCGGTCAAACTCCATAGTAGAGGACGCGCGTCCTTGAGTCAAGGACCGAAGCGTGGTCACGTATCCGAACATTTCGGACAACGGCACTTTGGCGGAAATGACCTTAATGCCCATGCCGCGATCATCCATGGCCTCAATGCGGCTGCGTTTGGAATTTAAATCCCCGGTTACTTCGCCCAAAAACTGCTCCGGCACCACTACCTCGATATTCATAATTGGCTCAAGCAAAACAAGTCCGGCGCGCTTGGTCACCTCCTGCAAACACATGGAGCCCGCAATCTTGAACGCAGCCTCGGATGAATCAACTTCGTGGTATGATCCGTCATAGAGCGTGATCTGCACATCCACCACCGGGTAGCCGGCAAGCACGCCGCGCTCAAGCGCCTCTTTCACACCTTTCTCAACCGCTGGAATATATTCCTGCGGTATCACGCCTCCCTTGATTGCATTTACAAATTCAAATCCCTTGCCTGCTCCAAGCGGCTCGGCCCGCAACCGCACATGACCATATTGTCCGCGCCCGCCTGATTGCTTGATGTACTTGCCTTCGGCTTCGGCCTCTTTCTTGATGGTCTCGCGATACGCCACCTGGGGCCTGCCCACATTGGCCTCTACGCTAAACTCGCGCTTCATGCGATCCACCAAAATTTCCAGATGCAATTCGCCCATGCCCGAGATAATAGTATCGCCGGTTTCCAGGTCTCCTTTAATCCGGAATGTCGGGTCCTCCTGGCTTAATCTGCGCAAGGCTATGCCCATTTTTTCCTGGTCTGCTTTGGTTTTTGGCTCGATTTTTAAAGACACGACCGGCTCCGGAAACTCAATTCTTTCAAGCACAATCGGGTGCTCCGGATCACAGATCGTATCGCCGGTATAGGTGTTTTTAAGCCCGACAATCGCGCCGATATTGCCCGCGCTGATCTCTTTCAATTCCTCGCGCGTATTTGCGTGCATGCGCAAAATTCTGCCCACGCGTTCCTGATCTCCTTTGGTTGCGTTCAACACATACGACCCGGCTTTTAAGGTTCCGGAGTACACCCGAAAGAAAGTCAGCTGTCCCACATACGGATCGGACTGGAGCTTAAAGGCAAGCCCGGCAAACGGCGCATCATCAGACGCGGCGCGATCTTCCTCAAGTCCGGTCTTTTCACTCATGCCTTTAACCGGCGGCAGATCAGACGGCGACGGCAGATAATCAATCACGCCGTCAAGCACCAGCTGCACGCCCTTATTTTTCAAAGCCGAACCCGCAAATACTGGCACAAGCTTGTTGGACAATGTGGCGCTGCGAAGCGCTTTCCGCAATTCCAATATCGAAATTTCTTTTCCCTCAAGATATTGCTCGGTCAAAACATTATCGGTTTCCGCGATTTTTTCCACCATGTTATGGTGCCATTTTTCTGCTGTTTCTTTGAGCGCCGCGGAAATGTCCGATAATACCAGCTGCTCGCCATGCTCGCCGTTAAAAGACACTGCTTTCATTCGCATCAAGTCAATCACGCCCTCGTGCTCCTGCTCGTGTCCGATAGGCAGCGTTACCGGAACCGCATTTGGCGTAAGCCGTTCATAAATGGACTGCAGCGAGCGCTCAAACGACGCACCAATGCGATCGAGCTTGTTGATAAAACAAATTCGCGGCACGCCAAATTTATCCGCTTGGCGCCACACAGTCTCGCTCTGGGGCTCCACGCCCGCAACGCCATCAAACACCACCACCGCGCCATCAAGTACGCGCAAGCTACGCTGCACTTCAACCGTAAAGTCAATATGCCCCGGAGTGTCAATGATATTGAACCGATACTCGTTTTCCTTTCTGTCCCGTTCTTCATCGGAGAGATAGGTCTTTCGCCAAAACGCCGTGGTTGCCGCAGCCGTAATCGTAATCCCACGCTCCCGCTCCTGCTCCATCCAGTCCATAACCGTATCGCCCGTATGCACCTCCCCGATCTTGTGCGAAACCCCGGTATAAAAAAGCACTCGCTCCGTAGTGGTGGTCTTTCCCGCATCAATGTGCGCGATAATCCCGATATTGCGTATTTTTTCTATGGGGTATTCGGCAGACATATTTATTTTCTTGCAATAAGATCAAAGGTCTTTTTATATTTTTCAAACGTAACTTTATAGTTATCAAAAAATCCGCGCTGACCAAGCAGGCCGTCAAAGCTGGGAAGTTTGAGAATTGCGCATTCAATCAGAAATTCACGACGATCATCTACCAGTCGTATTTTAATGGGATGCCGATATCCGGTCACGATGCCGCCCACACCTGCATATTCGTGCTTCTTCCCGCTCTCAATGTCAATGCCCAACGCCGCTCCGATCTCCCAATGGAGCAATGTGTCCGATGCACCGGAGTCAACAAGACCAAACACCGGAATTTCCAATCCATTTTTCGGATTAGAAAACATTACAGGTACCCGCGGTACCTGCTCAAATCCATAAGCGGTAAGCCGAGTGTCATAGCGAAATTGCATACGGCGCAAGAGATACGGATGACGGCGGCACAAGATGAAAGACGTAATTTTTCAAGCGCTTCTTCTCAACAAGTTCTTTCACTTCTTGCAGCGTACTCCCTGCACCCACTACTTTACCGCTCACCAAAGCCACCCATTTCCGCTCATATTTTTTTATTGACTTTGCGTACACTTTTTCTTTTTTCATATTCTTAGTTTATCAGAGTAAAACCAACGAGTCCCGCGCCTCTTTCAACGCCCGCTTTGCATTCTCAATTTCCCAGTGCCGTTGCATCTCACGCTTATACTCTTTCGGATCAACGACAACCAGCCGCCGCGAGGACCCGCCGCGCTCCAAAATCTTTTGAGGAATTTCTATGGTGATTGTTGCCATGCTGTTCTTAATATCATAAAACAAAACCTAATGCAAGAGATAATGGGACAAAAAAATTATTGGATCTTTATTTTCCGTCAAGCATTTCTCTCATTCTTTTGCGCTGATCAACAGTTAAATCATCGGGCGGAGGTGGTTCTGTCTTTTCTCTCTCTTTGATCTCTTTTGAATACTCAATAGATTTGTCAACCATATCAAAAAAATCTTTGAGCGTGATGGTTTCACCAGAGATGGGGTGAACAATTTGTGTGATATTCTTCTCACTGGCGAATTTTCTCATCCTATCGAGCATCCCTTGAACATGCCCAACATCCCACCAATATCGTATATTGTTCGGTTTCTCGACAACAAAACGAGGAAGGTCGCTCACATCGGAAAACCCATCATACATATGTGCAAGCTCAAATATAGGATTTAATTCCTCTCCTTTTTCTTCCTCACTACTTCTTATGAACTCTCCTGATTCATTGATAGACATATTTTTTATTGTTTACGCGTACCGCCACAATACCATCACCAACTAAAATGCGCAAACGCTTTGTTGGCTTCGGCCATGCGGTGGGTGTCCATGCGCTTCTTGATCGCGGTGCCTTCGTTTTTGGAGGCGAGCATCATTTCTTCGGCTAGTTTCTTGTGCATGGGTTTGCCTTTTTTGGCGCGGCTGGCGCCCAAAAGCCAGCGGCAGGCAAGCGCAAACTTCCGCTCTCCCCGCACCTCGCGCGGCACCTGGTAGGTAGCGCCTCCGATGCGCCGGGACTTTACCTCAACCGTGGGCCCTATATTTTCTATCACTTTGTCGAAGAGCGCAATCGGTTCTTGCTTGTACTGCTCCTGCAAAACATCAAAGGTCTGATATACCACTCGTTGCGCGGTTGATTTCTTTCCTTTTTTCATCACGTAGTTAATAAATTTCGCAACCGTAACGCTCCCGTACTTCTGATCGGGCTGAATTTCTCGTACAAATTTATGTTTTCTTCTCATAACAAGATACTAATATACAAATATATGCGAATCTACAAATAGCTACGAATGGTATGATTTTATTTTTTCTGCCGTTTCGCTCCATACTTACTCCGCTGCTGCTTCCGTCCCTCAACCCCCTGCGTATCCAAAACCCCGCGCACGATGTGGTAGCGCACGCCCGGCAAGTCCTTGACGCGTCCGCCGCGAATCATGACCACCGAGTGCTCCTGCAGATTATGCCCCTCCCCGGGAATGTACGCCGTCACCTCCATGCCGTTGGTCAGCCGCACGCGCGCCACTTTGCGCAAAGCAGAGTTTGGTTTTTTCGGCGTCATGGTGGTCACCTTCACGCACACCCCCCGCTTAAACGGCGAAGCATACAACACTGGCCGGTTTTTGAGCACGTTAAATCCCCGCGCAAGAGCAGGCGCCTTTGTTTTATACTTTCGAACAACCCGTCCGCGCTTAATAAGCTGGTGAATGGTAGACATAGAACAACAGGAAAAGAATAGCAAACATTCGCTTTTTCGTCAAACCAAAAAATAAAAAGCCCACCAATGATATGCCACATAATCTACCAAAAATATTATCCGATAGGTATAAATTTTTGGTAATATACGACTTTCAAAAAATCGGCATGCTCCCAGTAATCAGCCGAAAGAGCAAAAGTACGATCGGCAGGAGAAAACCCGAGAAAAAGAAGATGAAGATCAGCAGCATGATAAATCCGTACTGGGTGAGAAAGGTTTCTACCTCGTGCCATCGGTACGGAAGCAACGCAAACAAAACTTTGGAGCCGTCAAGCGGCGGGATGGGCACGAGGTTGAAAAGCGCCAGAACAAGATTGAGCACGGCAATGGTGCTTGCGATGGTCAGAAAATTGAACAAGAATGTGCCGGTCATATTATTTTGCAGTGTCGGCACAAAACGCACGAACAGTCCGAATGCGAGCGCAAGCGAAAGGTTTGCGGCAGGCCCGGCAGCGCCTACGATCGCCGGACCCCACTTTTGATTTTTGAGATTATGCGGATTGTACGGCACCGGTTTCGCCCAACCGATAATCGGCATCTGGAAAAACGCGAGGAGTGCGGGCAGCAGGATTGAGCCAAACGGATCAAGATGGCTGACCGGATTCAGAGTCAGGCGTCCCGCGTATTTGGCAGTACGATCCCCCAATGCTAAGGCCGCATAGCCGTGCGCCACTTCGTGGATCACCACCGAAAACAGAATAATCAATATCTGAAAAATCACCTGGATTGCATTTTCCATGAAAAAATGTTAGAGTGGTCGCATATGGCAAACACCTGTACCATCTGCGGCAAAGGATCGGTCAAGGGCGGCGCACGTTCGTTCCTCCGCAGCCATTATAACCCAACCGCATCGGTTCGCAAACGCCCCAACCTCCAATGGGGCAAACTTGACAATGGCACACGCGCCAAAATGTGCGCCAAGTGCTTGAAAATACGCTCGAAAAAATCCTAACTATCTTTTGTTCCTCATGAAGATCATTGCTCTTCCGTACCAGGACGCGGTGCGGAAAAAAAATATATTTATTCCGCTTTTTAAGGAAGACCGCCTTGCGGGGCAGGAAATTTTTTCGTATCTGCCTGCTGCGGTGAAAACTGCGGTCGCGAAACTCACAAAGGAAGAATTCAGGGGCGAAGAGGGAGAGACAAAATCCGTGTGGTTCCCGGGCGGGACCATCAGGCGCGTGCGGTTGTTCGGGCTTGGAGAGAAATCAAAATGGAATCCGCGACGGACGCAGGTCATTGCACGAACTTTTGTGCGCTATGCCAAAAGCGAGAGAATAGAAGAGTTTGCTACTCCGATACCAGTATTCCAGACTAAGTCTGGAACGGCTATTCCAGACTTAGTCTGGAATACGAGGATATTCGCCGAAAACGCGCTGATGGCGGATTTTGAATTCAACGCGTACCGGCAAAAACCAAAAGACGGCTGGCCTGAAGTGAAAACGCTCTATCTTGCCGGAGACGAAAAAAACCTGGCCGACATGGATGCCGGGATACGCGAGGGCATGATTATCGGCGAGGAGGTGAACGCGTGCCGGCATCTGGCAAACACTCCAGGCAGCGATATGACACCGACCCTGCTCGCGAAAGCGGCGCGCAACTCTGCTGCTGGCAAAAAAATCCGCATCCGCGTGATGGAAGAAGCGGAAATGAAGCGTTTGCAGATGGGCGGTATTTTGGGAGTGGCAGCCGGTTCGGATGAAAAACCAAAATTAATTATCCTTGAATACCTTGCCGGACCCAAAAACCAGAAACCCCTCGTAATCGCCGGCAAGGGCGTTACGTTTGACTCGGGCGGGCTCAATATCAAGCCCCACCCGCACATGTACGAGATGCACATGGATATGTCCGGCGGCGCTGCGGTCATCCACGGAATTGCGGCAATTGCGCGACTTAAACTCCCCGTCAATGTTTTTGGTATTATTCCGGCAGTTGAGAACATGCCGTCAGGTTCAAGCTACCGTCCGGGGGACTTGCTCAAGACCCACTCGGGAAAAGTTATCGAGGTCTTGAACACGGACGCAGAAGGTCGCGTGATCCTGGCAGATGCCTTGAGTTACGGCGCCAAGAAATACAAGCCCGGGCTGCTCATAGATTTTGCAACGCTGACCGGAGCCAGCCACGCGGCGCTCGGCCACCACTGCTCGGCGATTTTTACCCAAGATGAAAAACTCCAGCAGCATCTTGTTGAGATCGGAAACACATCAGGCGATTATGTGTGGCCGCTCCCCTTGTGGGACGAATATTTGCCCGAGATCAAAGCCACATTCGGCGACCTTGCTAATATCAGCCCGAGCAACGACCGCTCCGGCGGCGCTATTCACGGCGCAAAATTTCTGGAGCAATTTGCCGAAGGTGCCCGATTCGCCCACGTTGACATTGCTCCCCGCATGACCACCACTGACTCCGACTGCATGAGCAAAGGCGCATCCGGAGTCGGGGTAAGGTTTATCGTTGAGTTGGCAAAGGCGTATCCGGAGTT
The DNA here is from genome assembly GCA_964371935.1 of uncultured Candidatus Saccharibacteria bacterium. Classification (GTDB taxonomy): domain Bacteria; phylum Patescibacteriota; class Minisyncoccia; order Sungbacterales; family HO2-52-23; genus JACQRW01. The sequence goes on from CAYJOT010000001.1 coordinate 66,542, forward strand.
ATAGAAAGTAAAACCGGGCCGTAGTATAATGGTAGTACACAAGGTCGGGGATCTTGTAGCGGGAGTTCGATTCTCCCCGGCCCGAAATATAATTTGTGCGGTATTAAACATTCTGTTATTATTAAGCCATGCCAACCCAAGACGAAAACAAAATCCTTGACGCGGAAGAGCTTCGGGAAAAAATGCTGATTGCGGCCGAGAAGGGGCGCGCATCGGACATTCATATTGATCCGACCGAAGACGCGCTGCTCATCCGGATCCGCGTTGACGGGGCGCTGCATGTCTGGGCAAAACGTCCGCTGCTTGAGCATGAGAACCTGATCTCGCATCTCAAGGTCTACAGCGGGCTCGACATTACGCGTCGCGCAACTCCCCAAGAAGGACACTTTGTCTGGAGTTCTCCTGCAACAAAACCCGAAGACGCAACTAAGAGCCGGATGTACAACGTGCGCGCCTCATTTTTCCCGACGGTTCACGGCGAGGCAGTCGCGATGCGGCTTTTCAACCGGGCTGACCTCCTGATGAAACTCTCGGACCTCGAATTCAACGACAAAGACCGTGGGCTTATTAAAAAACTCATCAACTACCCTCACGGCATGTTGCTCGTGGTGGGACCTGCCGGATCAGGCAAGACCACCACGCTCTATGCCCTGCTCACCGAACTCGCCAACGAAAGCAAAAATATCGTTACCATTGAAGACCCGGTCGAGTACACGCTGCCACTGGTGCGCCAAAGCCAGATCGATGCGGACCGGGGATACACGTTTGCCGTCGGCATCCGCTCCGTGCTGAGGCAGGACCCGGACGTGATCATGGTGGGCGAGATCCGCGACCCGGAGACCGCGGAAACCGCGGTGCGCGCCTCGCTCACGGGCAAGCTGCTTATTTCCACCCTGCATGCCAACAACAGCATAGGTGCGATCTCCCGCCTTCTTGACATGAAAATCGAGCGCGATACCCTTAGCTACGCATTGGCCGGCATTATCGGCCGCCGCTTGGTCCGCCGCATCTGCCAGCAATGCCGCATCCCCTACGCTCCGGAGGTCTCGCTCATCGAGGCAATCGGCATGACGCCTCACGACTCCTTTTCCCGTGGCGCCGGATGTGAACAGTGCGACAACACCGGATTGCACGGGCTTGTCGGCCTCTTTGAAGTGCTTGCCTTTGACGAAGAAATGAGGCGCATGATCATCGAGGGCGCATCTGGGCAACAGCTTTTTACAGCTGTGCAGAAAAAAGGATTCCACACCCTGCAGGAAGACGGCATTGAAAAAGTGCGCGCCGGATTGGTCACGCCGGAAGAATTGCTCAAAGCAATTGCATAACATGTTCGCATTGAACAAAAATCGTCTTGTTATAATAATCATCTTGCTCGCACTCGCGAGCCTTTTGCTTTTGGGATACTTTCAAGCCAGGCATGAGCGCAAAGAAGTGCCCGACGTCCGTCTGGTGACTTCCTCGCCTCAAAAAACTGCCGAGTCCGCAATGGAAACGAACACCCCGTCACAAAAAACCGCATCAGTATCTTTTGCCGGCACGACTCCCGTTCAAATTAAAAATACAACGCCGCGCGCTTCAGTCACCATACCGCTTGCGGATATCAAGACGTGCATGATTAAGCCGGTACAGCAAATCGGGCCATGCTATGATGCGCTCTTCCGCACATTTCTCAAAACCAATACGACCATGGATGCGCTCAAGATCGTGGCACGCTATGAAGACACGGATTCGCAATTGCGCTATGCGTGCCACCCGGTAGTGCATGCGATCGGCCGCGAAACATTTGCCAAAACAGGCACCGTGCACGACTCGTTTGCCGCATGCGACCAGACCTGCCACTCCGGCTGCTACCATGGTGCGGTGGAGCACTTTATCCGCGGCGATCATCCGCCAGTTGGCGGAGACGGCACGATCAGACACATTAGCGAAGAAGAGCTGGAAGCAAAAATAATCGCCGCGTGCCCCGCCAACCAGCCAGGCCGGTTCCGGTTTCAGTGTTTGCACGGTCTCGGGCATGCCCTGCTTTTCTCGCTCGAGTATAAACTCGAAAACACGCTACAGACATGCGACAAGCTCGGCACCGGATGGGACCGGAGCTCATGCTGGGGCGGCGCATTCATGGAAAACTTGTTTCCGTCCGATCCGACCAAAAGCGACGTAAGCGCCACCGATTACCACTACCCGTGCGATAAGCTCGGCGACCAATACAAAAGCGACTGCTACGTCATGCAGACCACACGCATGACCACCATGGGGCTCAATACCGCCGGGCTTTTTACCGAGTGTAGGAAAGCCGGCAATTACGCACTCTCGTGTATCCAATCAATCGGCAGAGATCTTTCCAATGACGCGCGCATAAAAGACCCGCGCCTCACCGCCGAAAAGTGCGAGTTCGGGCAAACCGATGCCGAACGCCAATCCTGCATCCGCGGCGTGATCTACGCGCTTATGGATAATACATGGGACGGCCAATACGCCTTCCCGTTCTGTAAGACATTTGCAAACGAATCCGACCGCGCCTATTGCGCAACCGCAAGCGCCCGGTATTTGCGCGCAACGTACGATAAGACAAAAGAGGCGATTCTCAACGACTGCGTACTGCGAACTCAAGACCAAGCCGCATGTGCAGAGACGGTTAAGGAACTGTGACGCAAGATTTGGTTATCCACAGCATTGATATTGACAACTCTCACATAAGGGAATATGCTCTATGTAGATGACGAGTTTGCTATGATCGGTACCGGTTGATTCCCCGAAGAGCCCCGTAAGGGGCTTTTCTTTTTATCTCAATGCCATGGTAGTATGCGTGTGTGGATACGAGGGCCGAGTCCGATCGGCATCGGGAGCAAACTCGTCATTTTGCTTTAGAGGTTCGACTCCCCCTCGGTCCACGCCTAAAAAGCTGCCATAACGGCGGCTTTTTAGATTTGTTTGAATTTTCTCTGCTGCTTCTGAACTCTTGCCCGATAATACCCAATACTTAAATTCCCCGGAGCACCCAAACTCTTTTTTGAGGCAATATTTTCCTCCAAGTTTGGTATGTAATCGCGCAGCATGCCCATAGCCGCCTTGTAGGCATCTCTGAATGGAATATCTTTTTCGAGCACCAATTTGTTGGCAATATCCGCAGCAAAGATGTCTTTATGAATCTTAATCCGTATGTTTTCGCTTTTAGGAGCAAGTCCTTTGAGGACGATCTTCACCACCTCGAGACTACCCAATATGATCTTTACACTCTCCATGAGCGGTTTCTTGGTGAGCTGTAAATCCCTGTTATATCCGGATAGCAAATTTTTGTTGATCCCTTTTACCGCAAGTTGGTTTGCGCTTACCACACCCACATTGCCACGTAAAATTTCCATCACGTCCAGGTTGTGCTTATGAGGCATGATACTGGATCCTGTTACAAGACTCTCATGTACCACGAAGAAATCAAACTCTTGCGACGTGAATAAAAGCAGGTCATGTGCGAATCTGCCCAGGGTCGACATAACTTGCACCAGCGCTTCAAGAAAAAGACTTTCAAACTTGCCCCGTGAATTTTGGCAGTACAAGGCATTGACCTGAATATCCACAAACCCGAGTTCTTTCGTGGTGAATACCCGGTCGAGCGGAATAGACACGCCGAAACCGGCGGCAGAACCTAATGGGTTTTTATCAAGGTGCTTTGCAACGAGCATCAGATAATCCGCATCGTCAAGTAAACTTTCCACAAAACTCAACATATAGTGCCCCGCGCTTGAGAGCATGGCTTGCTGGGTATGCGAATACCCGGGCATGGGAATGTCTTTGTACTTTTTGGCAAAATCCAAAAAAGCTGCGGCAAGTGTCACGCATTTCTGCGAGATCATCATAAGATTGTGCTTCATATATAACCGCAATGCGACCAGTACTTGATCATTCCTGCTTCTGCCCGTATGAATTTTTTTTCCAACATCTCCAAGTTTTTGCACGAGATAATTTTCAATAATCGTATGACAGTCCTCGTCTGCCGGAGTGATTTTTATTTTCCCGGCGTGAAATTCCTTTTCTATCAACTCAAGCGTTTTAAGAATCTTTTTTAGTTCTTGACGAGTAAGGACGCCGATTTTGTGCAGTCCTTTTGCATGCGCTCTGCTTGCCTGTATATCAAAAGGCATCAGAATCGCATCGAAAATATAATCCTGCCCTGCGGTGTATTTTTCAATAACCGGATTGAGTTCTTGTTTTGATTTTTTCCACAATTTTGTCATAAAGTTGGGAGTATTATTTCTGTTTCCGGACGACTTCATTTGCGATCTTCATCTGTAGCGTATAAATTTCCGTAAATCCGGCGCTCGCATTTACGTTGAATGTGTATCCTTCACCAATGTTGAAGGAGGCATATTTTAATCCAAACGGAGAGTTTAGGGAAATCACGCTCACATTGCCTTTATGGAGCTTTAGGGTCACAATGCCGTGCACTTTCTTGTTGACCTCATCGTTCAGCGCATTGATCGCGCTCATCGCGGGATCATACCATTTCGCTCCGTAGCACAAGTAGCCCCATTTGATATCAAGGTTCGACTTCACTTCATTCAACTCACGCGTAGAAACATATCGTTCGAGCGCTTTATGCGCTTCAACAATAATATGAGCCGCGGGTTGTTCATATACACCCCTATCTTTCAGACCCACAAGACGATCTTCTATCATATAGACAATGCCAACGCCGTGCGCTCCGCCCCTTTTATTCAATTGCATGATAATATCCGCAAGTGGCAGTTTTTTGCCATTCAGTGCGCACGGTATTCCTTCTCTGAATTCCAGGGTAATCAACTCTGCTCTTTGCGGCGCTTTCTCCGGCAATGTATAGGTGGTAAGAAATTTTTCCACAAGCGGCACTGATGCCGGGTTTTCTATTTCTCCGCCCTCCCATGTCATGCCCCACATGTTATCATCAACCGAGTAAGGGAAATTCTTTTTTGCCGGCACCGCTATAGTATGTTTTTGCGCATATGCGATTTCTTCGTCGCGATCCATATTCCACTCGCGAACAGGAGCAATAATTTTCATCTCGGGATCAAGTGCGAGGATATACCCTTCAAGCCGAACTTGATCATTCCCCTTTCCGGTGCAACCGTGCGCAATGCAGGCGATATGTTTTTTCCGCGCGACTTCCACTGCTTTCCTGGCAATGATCGCTCTGCCGATTGGAGTTGAGAGATGGTACTCGCCTTGATAACACGCATTTGCTTTGATTCCCTTTGCCACGAATTCCTCCGCAAACTCTTTCCTGACATCAAGAGTAATGGCATCTTGAGCGCCAAGATGCAACGCTTTCTTTTGAATTGCGTCCAGATCATCTTTTTGCTGACCAAGATCAAGAGTTAGTGTCACAATCTTTGTGTGATACTGATCCTGTATCCACTTGAGCATCACTGATGTATCAAGACCGCCGGAATATAGTAAAAGCGCCGTATCGACTTCTCCTCTTTTCCCTTCATATGAAGCTATCTTTTTATATTGTGTTTGTGTGTTCATAATTGTTATGCGGTTTAAGGAAGAAGCGGACTCGGACGCGAATCCGCTTCTTTTTTGTGATCTCAAAGAACAAACATTCGGCACTCGTTTTTAACAGCCCGAAACTGACACCCATGCTTATCGCGATTGGGTACCCGATCGCATGGTGCGCAGCTCGCTTCCCGTGGGACATTCGTAAACCATGTTCCAACATTTTCCTCATGCATGCCATGTTTAATAGCCAGATGAACAACCTTCGGATCATGCGTGATTAGAAACGCGCGATCTTTATTGGAGATACGCATGACGAGGGATGCAAAAAGTTCTGAAATAATCCCCCTGCCTCGAAATTCATCCGCAACCCACAGCGACCCGATTTCTAGCCATCCTTTTGCTCTTTTTGTACTTACAGACCAAAGTGCGCCAAAAGCGATGATTCCCTCACTGCATTCGATGATCTCGGCACTTCCTGAGAGCCAAATCTCAAACAGCGCCTTCGCTTCAACACGGCTACCCAAAAGTGAACGTTCACTTTTTAATCTTCGCGAAAGAACTTTCCATTTCTCTTCCATTCAATCTCTCCTTTCTTTTGCGATATGATACAAAGAACAAAAACGGCCTCGTGTTTGAGGCCGCGTGGTAACATTCAAGTGTAAGATTTCACTACGATTTACATTTTTGAACACTAACAAACAACCTCAAAAATATTCTTGAGTTCCTTCGACGACGGATTATTCTTTGGGTTGTTTTTAACATGTCTCTATGGCAGCACCACTTCAAATTTATTACTTGCGACGGTTGAATTTCTTGATCCCCCGACCTAGCTCAACTATACTTTTTCCGGCAAAAAGTTTATGCCTTATTTGCAGATAATCACCGCTTGGTGGAGTCAATACCTGCCACACTCGCGCAGCTTTTTCCGGACCCAGCTTTTCCAAAATCGCCTCAAATGCGTCTGTGAGTAAGGACTGCCGGAAAGTTCTCTTTTTAGTCGTGTTTGCCATAGTTATTAAGAAAAACCAGTGGGGTAACAATTCGCATACTTCCTCGATAGTGTCTAACTAAAGCATAATCGCAAGTAATGAAAAAGTCAACCTGCACAACTTCAGCAGATGCGACATGTAGAGCATCCAAAGGCTTGAGTCCAAATTCTTGCCCTAGTATCATTGCCCGCTTCTGAATCTCCTCTGTATAGTTTTGGTAGACTACTGTATGCTGCATCACTTTTTCTACAAAACGCTTTCTCTCTAGAAATGGGTTGAAGGAATTTTCAAATTCAATCACCGATGAATTCACGAATTGTATTCTGCCTGTTTGTACTGATTGTATAATTATCAGCAACAAAATTTCTGCTTCAATCCTATTGAGCTTAATAGTAGGATCATCAAAGGGTCGATTCAAAAAACTGTTGTCAAGATATATCCTCACACGTCTTTTAATATTTTATAACCCAAGCACGCCAACCATCTGTTTGATGAGCGAAACCACCACAGCTGCGGGGAGCAAACTGTACGAGGGTATGCCGTCATCATCGCTGATGACCCACGGCTCTTCGATCACGTTTACTTTCTTTTCCACTTCATTCCACCCATAACGATAGCTTGGAGTTATTTCGTAATCATCAATCGCTTCTGCGGCCTCGCTTACCGGCACGGAATTGCGTAGGAAGACCTTTGGCACGCCTTGCAGAGTTAGCAATGTACGCATGATCTTATCATCCTCCTCGATCCGGTCGCGAATCGCCTCAATGCCCAGATCATCTCCTTCTTTTGAAACCATGCGCGCGGTTCCAAACCCGGGGCAGGCGGCATTGTCGCAGATCAGAAAGAATTCTTTTTTCTCTTCATCATATCCAACTTCTTTGGTCCGCAGGACTTTCGGACTCCGGGGGCTTTGACACTGGGGACAGATCACCCGCGTTTTCATCCGCATATCCATAACAGTATTTGCCACGTCAATAAACGCGAAGAAGTCGGGGTCATCGCGATAGCCCATGATTGACCGGAAATAGAGCGCCGCTGAAATCTGGCTCATCTCACGGGGAAATCCGTCAACAAATATTGCCTTTCTGCCAAGACGGCTGATCTCCCGCTCCACGAGTGCGAGGATAACTTCAGTCGGCAACAGCGTCTTCGTATCGCGTCCTTCAATAATATCAAACACCTGATCAACCGGAATAAACCCGCGGTACCGTCCGGCTAAAAATGAGACAACATCTTTTTTCTTGCCCTCGTCCGCAAGATCGGCATGCGCGCTTCGTACCACATCCCCCACCGAAATATGCGCCACGTGCTCTTTGCCCACGGCTTCCATAAAAAGTTTCGAGTAGGTGCCCTTGCCCGAATTTTTTTTGCCGAGCAGAAATCCGACAAATATGCCCGTACGCAAATACTCGCGCAGCTTTTCAATCTCGGCTCCGGCTTTGTGCTCAAAATATTTCCGGCGCCCCACCGGATCTTCAAGAGAAAATTTCAATGTGTCCCCCGCGATTTTTGTTTTGAAGACAGGAAATTGCAGTCCATTTTTATTTTCGCCGTTCATATGTAGAGAATGTAACAGATGTATTAAAAATATGCAAGATCAGCACTTACTCCCATATTGCTACAATCGTAAGAAAATGATAATAGATGGTTACAAACCCAACTTTATTGTATCCTCTCAAACCTCTTCCCATCGCTCACAAATTCCACATCGCCACCCTGATCGGTACGAAATATTGGGATGTTAAATTTTGCAAGTGTATTGAGCGTCTGCTGTGTCGGGTGGCCGTAGCGGTTTTTTCTACCGACGGAGATCACGGCGTAGCGGGGCGAGACCGCGCGGACAAAATCTTGGGTTGTTGATGTCTTTGACCCATGGTGGCCGACTTTCAAAATATCGGATTTGAGTTTTGCCCCAGAAAGTAGCAAGCGATATTCAACCTGTTTTTCCGCATCCCCCATCAGCAGCGCGGAAGATGATCCATAGACCAGTTTTGACACCACCATAGCATCGTGTACGTTGTTTGGCGACTTCCCGACAAAAGATTCAAGTGGAGTAAGAATACCAAGCTCTGTTTTTGGCGAGAGGTGTATTTTCTGTCCCGCTCGCGCAATGATTACCGGAATCTGTTTTTCTTTCAACAGCCGATGCCACTCTGCGTACTCTGCCGTTGAGTAGTTAGCATCCGACTCCAACACCATCCCCACATCATACCGCTTGAGCACCTCGACCAATCCCGCAACATGATCCGCGTGCGGATGCGTGAGCACGACCAGATCAATGGAGCGATCCCAAAATGGCATCACACTGCCGAGTTTGCCAAGCACCGCGCTTGACGGTCCCCCGTCAATCAATACTTGATTCCCGTTTGGCGCCTCAATAAAAATACTGTCTCCCTGTCCGATATCAAACACCGTAAGCCGCAGTTCATCTTGTGCTTCAAGGGTAAAAATTGCGTACCAAATAAAGCCCGCTACGAGCGCGAGCAGAACTATAAAATATGTTGTTCCGTACTTGCGCAAGATATTCATACTTTAAGTACTCTCATATTCTCAAGAACGTTGGAATGTTTTTCGATATACCCTCCATGCGACCACACCATATAATGCAAGGACTACAAATACGCCGCTTATGCCAAGCTCAACGGTTGCGTAGGGAAACGCGGCAAAAAATTTGACTATGTCCATAATGTATTCGAGCAAAAGCCAGCTTGCGATTCCTACGGCGCTTCCCAATAGTGGCGAGAGAAACCAAGCAAGACCCATAAAAAACCCCGCTCCCATGGCATACGGCACGGCAATGAGTGCGGCGATATTGGCAAGCGGACTTATGATCGAAAGATATCCAAAAAGATAAACCAGAAGCGGCAGGACCGCAAGCTCGGCCGCAAGCGTTTCAATGAGTAGGCGTTTTATCGTGAAAAAAACCTGCGGAGTAGTTTCATCTTTACTCCGTTTAAGCGCACGCGACTTTTGCCGCATGCCAAAAAGTTTTGCCAGATAATCCGCACAGCGTTCGACATGCCGTTCAATTCCAGGCGAAAAATAGACAAGCCCCGTAGTCGCCAGAAACGACAATTGAAATCCAACATCAAAACGAAGAAGCGTCGGATCAAACATGAGCATAGCCGCACCCGCGAGCGCAAGCGCATTGGTCATCTGATACGGTCTTCCCTCCCGATACGCGATGAGTGCCAGTACAGCAATAATACCTGCGCGCACCGCAGATGCTGATGCGCCAGTCATAACTACAAAAAGAATCATCGCGCTGAACGCAACCCAAAACGATGCATAGAATGGGACAGCGAGCATTGCGAGCACGGACGCAAGAGATCTTCCCACGATGGTAATATTATAGCCGGAAAGCGCCACCATGTGCGAGGTGCCGGTTTTCTTAAAACTCTCCGCAAGATCAGCAGGTAAAGACGCACGCTCGCCGAGCAGCAAACCTTTGAGAAACGCCGCGTGCGGCTCCGGTAATGCGGCATCAATATTTTTCTCAAACGCGCGTTTGAGATTTGCAAGACCGCGCATAATCGGCCGTTGATTGGGCGCATCTGTTTTTTCAATATGCGGGAAAAGCATAACCGGCTCCTGCATTGGCGCATTGCTTTGGTAGTTGGCATCATCGGCGGGATCGCTTATCCTGCCAGAGAGTATAAGCTCTTCCCCTATCTCATACGCAGGATATTTTTTGTTCACGACGCGAAGCATAAACTGATCTACGGCATTGTGCGCATTTATAGAATGCGCGCGCACGAGCAGCGTCTGGCTCTGCGGGCCAAATATCGGTTCCGCCCATACTACTCCCTGCACCGTTGTTGATGTGCCGATCAGCGAGGCCACATCGGGATTGATGCGCGTTGCGGCATTAAAACGCACGATGCCCGTGAAGAAACTCACGACCATAAATCCATAGATTATCCTGCTGCGATTTTTCCTGGAAACCCCAAGCGCCAACACGATGCTTCCTGCGAGAAATCCGACAAGCACCAACGAATAGGGAATAATAAGAAATGACCGAAACGCAACTCCGGCAATTATGGAGAAAAGCACCCAGAGAAACACACGCGATTTATGAACATCCGCCATCAGTAGTTAAGTGTACCAAACCTTGTTGATGCCGCAAAAGATAAGATGACAAATGTGTTAATAATGTCTCTTTCTCGGTGGATACCGGAGAATTTTTTGCGCTGCTCGGACCCAATGGCGCAGGCAAGACCACGATCATTTCTATCCTTTCCGGCCAACTTATGCGCTTATGCCCGAGCCATACAAAAACGCGTGTACGAACTTGCCGAAGTGCTTGGCATCAGCGATGCCCTTTTTGATCCCATTAAGACATTTTCGGGCGGCATGCGGCGCAAGCTTGAGATCATCCGCTCGCTTATGCACCGCCCGGCTATTTTGTTTCTGGACGAGCCCACCACCGGTCTTGATCCGATGAGCCGCAAAAATCTCTGGGAGTATCTCCAACACGTGCGAAAAGGCAAGCGCACCACCATGTTTCTTACCACGCATTATCTCGAGGAAGCCGAAGACGCGGACCACACCTGCATCATCAACCACGGCAAAATTATCTCGCTCAGCACACCGATGAACATAAAAAGAGGACTTGTTGAAGAATATATCTTGATAGATGCTAAAGATCAGAAAGCACTGGTGTAATCTCACTAATCGAAGACCGGGAAAACGATTTCAGCCAGGCGGTATTTGTAGCGCCGATCTCTCGTTACTCCATTATTCTCGGAAAAATCCTTGGCGAATCGCTTGTCTCGCTCGGCCAAGCCATCGGCATTATTGTTTTCGGACTCATTCTGGGAGTGCCACTTACCACTGGAACATTGTTTGCACTCATCCCCGCCGTTATTATTGCCTGTTTTCTCGGCGGCGCATTCGGCATTTTCGTGCTTGCCAATCTTGGCACCCAGCGGCGCGCAAATCAGGTATTCCCGCTCGTCATTTTCCCGCAATTCTTTCTTGCCGGCGCCATTAACCCCATTCAAAACCGCCTGCCCATTCTCTTTTTTCTTTCACGCATCACCCCCCGAATACGCAAAAACCGTGCTCTACAGCACGGTCACAAATCTCCTGGCCATCACGATATTCTTCACCGCTTTCCTGGCCCTCGGCACCTACTTTTTCGTGAGGAATGAAAGGAGTAAATGATTTTCTATCACTATGTTGTTCGATCGGTCAGAATAGTGATAGAAAATTTTGTAGAGAAACCCGACCGAGAAATTAAGAAACTCCGTACGCGCTGCGCACAGAGTTAGTGTTCTTCAAGGTACCCTGGAGCATACAATGAAAAAAGTTTTAGAAACTATCCCTCGCGTATTCTGTATTCATCGCGTTCTTTCCTAAAATCGATTAGTACCCGCACCATCTCCACTACACGTTTTTGCTGTTCCGGAGACATTGCATCTTCCATGAATTTTAATAATCCCTCAAACTTCTGTCTTAAATCCTCGCCGGACATTTTTTTTATTTCATTCAATTTACTTCTCACTTTAGCTTCTTCCTCGGTTTTTGGTTTACACGCACGAAAATAAAAATCATCTACAGAAAGACCAAGAAACATCGTCAGCTGAAAGTATTGACGGGATTTGAGTTCGATACTTTGAGCTTCAAACTGCGCAAGTGTCTGCTCATTGATACCAGTCAGTAGTGCAAGCTCAAAGATTTCCATATTCATTGCTTGCCTTCCTTCTTGTGCAATCTGTCCCAGTGATTTTTCTTCATTCGTGCCCACTGCAGCTCTCCTCTTTTTTAAATAACAAACGCATAGCTACAGGAAACCACCTATTCAAAAAAAGTCAATACTCCAATCCTCGCTTCCCCTTGATCCCTTTCGCGTATGGATGCTTTACGTCCCGCATCTCGGTGACGAGGTCGGCTTTCTCGATGAGCTCGGGCAAGGCATCGCGGCCGGTCAGAATCAGGTGTTCGATCTTGTCTTTGACCTCATCGACGAATTCCAGCACGTCCTCTTTCAATAAAAGCCCGAGTTGGAGAGCATTATTGATCTCGTCAAGGATCAGCAGATTCCAGTTGCCGGTTGCCGCTTCTTTTCGCGCATACTCAAGCGCATCATCCGCGGCCCGTTCATGCTCCTCACGCGGCAGCGTGTCTCCTAAAATCCCCACAAATCCTTTACCCATTTTGACGAGCTTGAAACTGGGCGCCAGCCCCTCCGCCAAAAAATCCTCGCCAGATTTCCACGGCCCCTTGATAAATTGCACCATCAAAACTTTCTTCCCCTCACCCACGGCCCGCATTGCCTGCCCGAGCGCCGCAGTTGTCTTGCCTTTTCCGTTTCCGGTAAATATGTAGAGCATGAAGTCAGCATCCCCCATTACTGGTCCCGCACTGGAGGCATGTCTTACAGGTACCGGTTTGGATCATCATGCCGCCGCAAGAACGGCAGATGGTGTCGGCGTATACTACGCACTTGATTTCTGCAACCGTTTCAGTGGTTTTGCTTGTCTCTTTTATCTCTACTATTTCAACGGCGTGGGCATCGGCAGAAACAAGCTCCTTAACATGCGCGCGCACGCCCAACTCTTCAAGATCAGAATCGGAAAGGAAGCGAATCGCCAAGTACCGGAAAATATAATCGGTGATGGAAGTCGCAAGCTGCACGTCCGGATTATCCGTATAGCCGGACGGCTCAAACCGCCAGTACGAAAACTTCTGCACGAGCGCTTTCAACGGCACGCCATACTGAAGCGCTATTGAGACAGTCAATCCAAGCGCCTCAAGCAACCCGGCTAACGTTGAACCCTGTTTGGACATGCGGATAAAAAGCTCGGCCAAATCCCCTTCTTCAAAAAAACTATAGGTAATGTAGCCCTCATGTCCGGCAATGGAGAATTTATGGGTTTCGGACTTGCGTGTCGCGGGCAGATGACGGCGCACGGAACGCGCAGTCGGCTCCTCCGCTTTCTTTTGATTGCCAAAGGCAGTCAGAGGCTGTGCCGCTTTTGATCCGTCGCGGTATACGGCAAAGGCCTTCAGACCCAGTTTCCACCCCATAATATATGCCTGCATGATCTCCTCAATTGTGGTCTCGCTGGGCATATTAAAGGTCTTGGAGATGGCGCCCGAGATAAACGGCTGGATCGCGGCAACCATTTTGACGTGTCCCTGCCATGAGATCACGCGGCGGCCTCCGGTTGGTTTTACCGCACAGTCAAATACCGCGAGATCTTCATCCTTGATGCCCGGTGCGCCTTCAATCGTGCCAACCCGTTCAAGATGTTCGATGATTCCGGCGACCGCATCAGCACCATATCCCAGATGCGAGAGTGCATCGGACACGGACGTGTTCACGAATTTCATAGTGCCACCACCGACTAATTTTTTATTTTTTACTAATGCGAACTCGGGCTCAACGCCGGTGGTGGCACAGTCCATCATAAGCGCAATAGTGCCGGTGGGTGCCAATACCGTTACCTGCGAGTTGCGCACGCCGTTGCGCCTGCCAAGCGTGAGCGCCTCTTCCCATGCTTTCTTTGCCGCATCATGTATGGCGGGGTCAACCACCCGATCCTTGCGCACGCGGCTCATGGCAGCTCCATGCATCTCAATGACATTGAGCATCGGCTCTTTATTCACCTCATATCCGGCAAACGAGCCCATGCGCTTGGCAACTTCGGTTGAGTAGCGGTACGCCTCGCCGCACATGAGTGCGGTAATGGCCGCAGCGGTGTGGCGCGCGCCTTCGGAATCGTACGGAAGCCCCCAGGTCATCAGAAGCGCTCCAAGATTTGCGTAACCCATGCCCAGTTGGCGGAAATTGTGCGCGTTTTCGGCGATCTTTTCGGTGGGATAGCGCGAGCCGTCAACTATGATCTCCTGCGCCAAAATAACTATATCAACCGTGTGCACAAAACTTCTCACATCAAAACTGCCGTCGGCCTTCAGATATTTTAACAAATTGATCGAGGCCAGATTACACGCAGAATTATCCAGATGCATGTACTCGCTGCACGGGTTTGACGCGTTGATCCTACCCGTGTTTGGTGCCGTGTGCCAGCGGTTGATGGTCGTGTCATACTGCATACCTGGGTCTCCGGATTCCCAGGCGGCCTTGGCAATCTCGTACATGAGTTCCCGGGCGCGGTACTCGTGCGCCACTTTTCCGTCCCGGATATAACGCGTGGCAAACGTCTCATCATCCTCGACTGCCCGCATAAACTCGTCGGTCACGCGCACTGAGTTGTTCGCATTCTGATACTGGATCGAATTCCATGCCGGATCGTTGAGATCGTACATATTGTACCCGGCCATGATCAATGCCTGCACTTTTTTCTCCTCATCCGCCTTTGAGCGGATAAATTTCATGATGTCCGGATGATCCATATTCATGACCACCATTTTTGCGGCGCGGCGCGTCGATCCGCCCGATGCGATCATGCCCGCAACCGCATCGGCCCCGCGCATAAATGACACCGGGCCGGACGATCTCCCGCCCGCAGACAAGGTTTCGGACGAAGAGCGGAGGGGAGACAAGTTGACTCCAGACCCGGAACCGCGCTTGAAAATAACGCCCTCGGTATAGATCCAGTCAAGAATGGACTCCATATTGTCCTCAACCGCCAAGATAAAACATGCCGAGCACTGCGGCACCTCCTCCACCCCGACATTGAACCAGACCGGCGAGTTAAATGCGGCCTTTTGATGGAGCACGATATGCGAGAGCTCCGCGGCAAAGATATCGGCTTCCTGTTCATTGTCAAAATAGCCGAATTTGAGGCCCCAGCCCCGGATGACGCCCACCACGCGGCCGATCATAGACCGCACCGATGTCTCGCGCTCATCCGAGCCGATCCTGCCCCGGAAGTATTTTGACCCGGTAATGCTGGTGGCATTGTCCGACCATGTCTCGGGAAATTCAAGCTCCCGCTCCTCGGTCGTGGTATTCATGCCGCTCCCCCGCACCGTTACTTTGATCTTCTTCCACGCGATCTGGTCGAAGGGATGCACTCCTTCTTTGGTAAACACCCGCTTCAGTGGCAACCGTTTTTTCGGATCCCCCGCTCGTGCCTGGCCCTTTGCGGCCCCCAACCCCCCCGCTGTTCTGCTCGCTATTGCCGACTTTGCCATAGAATAAGAGATAAAAATACTCTTTCATCCAAAGAGGATCTTTTCGGAGGAAAGAGAACTTTTTCAGGAAAAAATTGATAAAAATTTACGCGCTAATTTTGATTATACTCTCGACAAAACTCCAGTCAAAAAAATCTGTGGATAAGAGGGCAAAGGTTGACTTTTTTATTAGGATATGCTATGATCGTAGGTATTCCAGTGCCAAACCCCTTCAAGGAGAATGCGTCATGGACGAGATTCGACAAAAGGTCATCAGGCATTATCGCGACATGGTTCAGAGAGACCCGCGGTATATGCCCACACGAATAGCAGAGTTAGGACCCGGAGTTGTGGCTGTGGAGGATAGGGCTGGCGAGTGCGACATCAGAATCACAGAACAAATCTACCAAAAATCTATTCCGATAGGGATAAATCTTTGGTAACCTATGGCCATACCCTTACAGAAATCCAAAAAACCTGCGGGCTGTTCCTTCTGACTTTCCTAAATCAGCAGTTTCAAGATATCGGACATAGGGGTGCACCTCCCAAAACGAAGCGAGGAAGTCAATTTCATCTTGACAGGCGTGGGGATAGACAAACACGCTTTTTTGGAGCGGAAAACACCCAAGCGACTGGAGTCGTTTTTGAAATGCGCGTCGTGCGCTCCCCTTTTGTTCGGGAATGTCAAAGAGAATCATTCGCCATTTTCTATCCCATTCTTTCTGCGGAAACAAAAGCGTATCTACTTCAAACTGCCGTACATATTTTTTACCGTTTTCCGTTGATCTGATATACGTTTTTTGGCCGCGTTCAATATATTCAACGAGACGCCGTTGCTGTAGGGTGCGGAGCGCCTGGCGGATTCTCTCCCGTTTATAATTTTTCCGTCTGCCTTCGCCGAGAAATGGTTTGAGAATCTCCAATGCGTTCGGCGCAACAATCGCCGCGACAAGTATGGTTCCCGTTCCCAAACTAATCAAAATCGCCTTGGTAAGGGTTTTCACTTTTGAGTAATCATGTATACTACGCATAGAGATCATGATATGCGATGATTACCAAAATTCTATACCTATCGGGAATTATTTTTGGTAATTTTATAACCTCCAGCAGTTTCCCTGGCCAAGAGATAAAACGTTATCTCCTATTCCTCCGCAAAAAGGCCGGGACGGCGTCCCATGGCTCGTCGGCTTGACTCGGAGATGATTTTTCAGCGCCTGAAGCGGGACGATCAATCGGTTTTTTCATAATCTCGATCCGTTCTTCCGAGGTTGGATCGTAGGAACCCGCATCGCGGGCGGCTTGAGTCATGAAGCCGGTGGCGATCACGGTGATTTTGACCTCACCTTTTTTCAAAGTATTGTCGTGCACGGCACCAAAGATAACCTTGGCTTCGCGGTCAATGGACTCGGTAATGACTTTGGCGGCCTCGTTGATCTCCCACATGGTCAAATCCTGCCCGCCAGAAACATTAAAGAGCACGCCGCGGGCGCCGTTGATCGAGACATCGAGCAGGGGGGAATTGATCGCGGCGCGGGCAGCATCTACGGCACGGTCCTCACCAGCGGCAGTACCAACACCCATGAGCGCGGAGCCGGCATCTTTCATGATGGCGCGCACATCTGCGAAGTCCACATTGATGATGCCGGGAGTTACAATCAGGTCTGAGATGCCGCGCACGGCCTGGCGCAACACGTCGTCGCAAATAGCAAACGCCTGCAGAAGCGGTGTTTCTTTGGTAATTACGCCGAGCAGCCGGTCGTTGTGAATCGTGATCAGCGCATCCACGCGCTCTTTCAACTGTTGCCAGCCCTCTTCCGCGATCTTTGAACGCTGTACACCTTCAAAACTGAATGGCTTGGTAACCACACCGATCGTGAGCGCTCCTGCATCGCGCGCGACTTCCGCAATAATGGGTGCGGCACCCGTGCCGGTTCCGCCGCCAAGCCCACACGTCAAAAACACCATGTCCGCGCCTTTGAGCGTCTCATGGATCTCGTCGCGATTCTCCTCGGCTGCCTGGCGCCCTACTTCAGGGTTCATGCCGGCGCCAAGGCCCTTGCTCAAATTTTTTCCAATATGGATCTTGGTACGCGCTTTGGTAAAATGAAGGTCCTGCGCGTCGGTATTGACGGTCACGAAGTCAACGCCGTTGATCTTGTGGTCAATCATGCGGGTCACGGCTTTGCCGCCGGAGCCGCCGACCCCCACTACTTTGATCCGCGCATACGTTTCAATTTCCGGTTTGAGTTGAGGCATACATTTATTTCTTATCTTGGTACTCTACTATACTACTCACAACTTCGCAAACACCAACTTCTCCCCATGCTATCCACATGTTTTCCAGACACTTTTTCTAATAACTGCCCAAGACTTTAAGCATATTTTCCGAAAGTGCGCTAAATTACTCTTTTGATTTCTCAATATTTTCCTTGGTACCCTGATGATGATCCGCAACCAGAGATGGATTCAAGTTAAAAATAAAGATGCTCGCGCACCTTGACCGGAATTTTTTCCATTTATCTTCCATCGCTCATATTTTTGTTTTTAACAATTACGGCAGCAGGGATTTGAGCCACTTGCTTACTTTATTCGTGTTCATGCGCGAAAGACGCGGGCTCCATATTGAGCCGGGCTGTTCGGACCTGCGGCTTGCCCATTCAAGCACGCCAAAGACCGGGATCAGTGAGAGCGCCATATTCTCATCGGCGATGGGAGCATTCTCAAGCTTGCCCAGTTCTACCGGTAAGCCAAGTTCTTCGCGGGTCAGCTCCACCAGCCCCGGAAGCAGTGAGGATCCGCCGACCAATACTACTCCGGCAGGCAGCAGTCGCGTGCGATCTATTTTTTTCAACTCCTTTTGCAGAAGTTCGAAAAGATCCTGCAGCCGCGCCTCCACGATCTCGGCAAGTTCGCGCCGGCTGTGCGATGCCTGGGCTTCGGGTACGAAGTCGGCAAGTTTGATCTGCTCCTTGCGGGGAATTTGATCCGGAAGAGACGAGGCATGCACCAGCTTGATCTGCTCGGCAATATCAATATGCGCGCGAAATCCGATCGCTATGTCATTGGTAATGTGACTCCCGCCGATCGGCACCACTCCGGCATGGATCGGCACGCCTTCTTCAAACACCATAAAGCTGGATGTGCTCCCGCCAATATCAACGAGCATCACGCCAAGCTCTTTTTGCCGCTTGCTCAAAGCGACTTCGGCCGCGGCATACGGGCTGAAAATATAGTCCTCCACTTTCAGGCCCGCGCTCGCCACGCACTTGAGCAGATTTTTTAAAAACGGGGTCGAGCACTCGATAATGAGCGTATCAACTTCAAGACGAACCCCATGCATGCCAACCGGATCCTTGACTCCGGACTCATGGTCCACGCGAAAGTCGCGCGGAATAATATGCAAAATTTCCTTGTTCGCGTTTTTGGGAATAAACGTTTCCGCGGCCGCGATCGCGCGACGCACGTCTTCGGGAGAGATTTCCTGATCCGCGCGCGAAACCGCCACCACGCCCCGCGACGAGGAGACCGTGACATGCGCATCTCCGACCGCAAGCCATACGGATCGCAACGGCACGCCTGATGCCCGGGCCGCCTCTTGAACCGACTGCTGGATTGCGCCGGTCGCGTCTTCGATATTGACGATTACACCCCGGCGCACGCCCGCAGACGGCACCACTCCCACGCCTAAAATATGCAGGGCATCTTCCCCGCGCCGCTGTTCGGCAATCACCGTCTGAATCGTCGAACTCCCCACATCAAGCGCTGCAATAATCGTGCGTGTCACAAAATAAAATTTAAACCGATGTAAGTTTTGCCAAAATGCTTCTTTCGAGCGCTTCCACCCCTTTTGCCGCCGCTTCCGATTTTTCGTGGTGCACCCCGGCTAAATGCAGCATACCATGAACAATCATCCATGTCATCTGGTACTCAAACGAGTTCCCTTGCGCTTTTGCTTCAGCCCGAATAAGCGCCGGACACACCACAATCTCACCATACTCCGGCGAATATAAAAAAGAAAGCACATTGGCGGGCGCGCGCCTGTTGCGGTATCTGCGGCTCAGCGCCAATGACTCGTGAGCCGAAACCGGCACCACTATAATTTTGGCAGGTAATTTATTCCGGATTGCTGCCGGAAAAAGTTTGCGCAGTCGTCCCATCTGTGCCCGCAACGTCATGAGAGCGCTTTTCGCAGTATATCTCGAACTCGATCACCTGACGCGCGTCCCGCCACAACCTTTATCGCGAGGCCCATCACCGCGCCAAAATCAGTGAAAGCTCGTCCCGCCGCCAATGGTTGGACGAGCTTTTCTATTTCCTCATCTGAAAGTTCCTGTGGCAGATATTTTTCAAGTATCGCAAGCTCTGCAGCTTCTTTCTGTGCGGCTTCCTGACGACCGCCGCGAGTAAATTCTGTGATCGCGTCTTTGCGCTTTTTGGCTTCGGAACGAATAATCGCGATTATTTCCTCATCACTCAAATCACCGGAGCCGGTCTTGGTCCGCTTCTCAATCTCACGATTGTGAATCGCGGTGAGCAAAAGACGCAACGTGGAAAGCAAAAGCTCCTCCTGATTTTTCAGGGCATGGCGAGCCGCATCTTCGATTTGCACTTTAAGCATTTTTTCTTCCATAATCAATCCGTCATCCTGAACGCAGTGAAGGATCTCTTTCGTTATTGGGATAGATTCTTCGCTACGCTCAGAATGACCTCGCTACCCGGGTGTTCTCCGGCAGCTTGCCAAGCTTATCAAGGCGATTACGCTCTGCTGTCTTCTGTTCCCGGCGCAGCGCGTGTTCGCGGGTCTGGCGCTTGCTCTTGGCCGGCTTGTACGACTTCAGCCGGCGCGCATTGATCAAAATGCCGGACTGCTGCACCCGCCTCGTAAACCTGCGCAGCATAGCTCCGGTTGTCTCGTGTTGTCGTCTTCGTACTTCAACCATAAAAAATTTTGTTATTTATGCTTCTACTTTTTTCTCAGCTTCCTGGCCCCATCCGCCCAGCAGATGCAAGTGCAGATGATCGATCAGCTGTCCTCCATCCCGTCCTACATTGAAGATCAGTTTATATCCTTTCAACTCAAACTTAGCGGCAATGTCTTTGGCCGTATAAATAAGGGTTGCAACAATCTCACGATGATTGCTCTCAAGATGCGCGATTGACTCAATATGGGATTTCGGGATCACGATCACGTGTACCGGCGCCTTGGGATACAAATCATAAAAGGCTTTGACCGCGTCATTTTCAAATACCACGTCGGTCATCTCAATTTCCGGGTCTCCCTGTGCGCGTCTGCAAAAAATACAATTCATATTATTCGCTTGGCATTCTCCGTTTTAAAAACTCGACTAATTTTTCCTGCGGCACTGTTTCCTGCATACCGGAGCTGACATCGCGCACGATCACGGTATTGTCCAAGGCCTCCTTTTGTCCGAGAATCAGCGCGATCTCCGCTTCCACCCGTTCCGCTATTTTGAGCTGCGATTTCATTGAGTCCCTGCCGAGCGACTCCACCACGCCAATGCCGCCTTGCCGAAGTGTTTCCATGAGCCCGAGACTTTTCCGTTTTGCCAGATCTCCGAGTTGCGCCAGGAACACTTTCTGCGCGGCCGGAAGTTTAAGCCGGATGTGCTGTTCCCTGCAGACCCGCTCAAGCGCATCGCGTATGATAATTCCGCTGACTGCATCAATCCGCCGACCCACGATCAACTCGCCCGCGTATGATACCCGCCCGCCTTCCGCAAGCAGTACCATCTCCTTAGCCAAAACCGAGGACTCGCCTTCTTCGCGCAGCATGCCTGACACCAAAAGTTCCGGACAAAGGGCTACTTCAAAGACAAACTGGGAGAACCACGACCCCTCGCGTAAAAGCCGCGAATCAAGAAAGTACGGCACCCCGGCCTCATCGAGAAATTCAAGTGCGCCCCGTAAGTGTTTTTTACACGTTTCGCACAAAAAATCAAGTACCTGCGGCGCCCCGTGCACCAGCATTCTGCACTTTTCTTCTTCGCACAACAGCACGCGTGTCGGAAGCCGCTTCAGATCCCGACGACAATTCCGGCACAGGCGCTGCCCCCGGGTCCGGAAATACGCGAGAAACGATGAGCGAAAACGCCCCCGGCACTGGACACACCCGATAGCATTGACCGTAAGCTGCAAGGCATGACTCGGGATTCCGATGTCCGCAAGCGTCTGCCATACACAAAAAATAATCTCCGCTTCCGCAATTGCCGTGTCCTCACCGATCATCATGAGGCCTCGCTCCTCAACACTCTCCATGCGCGATCCGCCGGCTGGCGAAGTGGAGCTGCCTCGATCGCTCCGCAGAAAAAAGCTTTCGCCCTCAAAAGAGAACTTGAGCGGATGCGGCAGATCGTTCATCTTGAGCGTAACGTAACTTCGCAAAAGCGCCAAGGCACCCGAAGACCGCAACGCCAGCTCCTCGCCGGTACGCACCCTCCAGATCATTGGCATGCGTTCTTCAAACAGTTTTGCCTTGATGAGTGCTGCGAGCGGTTTGGCATCATCAACCGCCGATGTCGCCGTCTTTTCGAATCCGTAGAACTCGGCAAGCTCGGCCGCAACGGAATCAAGATGCATTATCACGGCCTCGCGTTCGGGCAGCCGGTCATGCGGCGAGAAAAATTTTTCATCGTGCTGTTGTTTTGATTTACGGGTGGGCATATATTGGACTGCGCAAGATATTAGTAAGTCGTCGTAACGGTGCCAAGGCGGCTCAACGGCCAGACGCGGAACAAGGTCCGCCCGGTAATGAGTTTCTTGGGCAACATACCCCATACGCGCGAGTCGGAACTGAAATCCCGGTTATCACCCAGAACAAAATATTCGTCCATCCCGAGCTTGCGATGCACGTCCGGATAGGTTGGCCGATTCGGCGGGTCAAGATAGGACTCATCCATGACAAATCCGGACGGATATTCCGCATTCAGGATCGTCACGCGTCCGCTCTTGATATCAACCTCCTCCCCGGGAAGACCGACGATCCGTTTGATAAAAAACTGGCGCGGATCGCGCGGGTAGCGAAACACCACGACTTCTCCCCGCCCGGGCTGCCGGAGATAATAGGAGAGCTCGTCAACGATCAAGTATTCACTGTCCTCGAATGTCGGCTCCATGGACGCGCCCCGGACGATAAACGGCTGCACCAAAAAATAGCGGATCGGCAGCACGATCGCCAAAGACACAAAGAGCACTTTCATGATATCCCACAATTCGTATCCAATCCTATTGCTCTGTTCGCGTTCTTCCATGAGTGTAGTATACTTACTTTCGTAACTATTGCAAATTATGACTCCATTTCTGATTATAGGTCTTGGCAATCCTGGCGACGAATATAAAAACACGCGACATAATATCGGCCGCGAGATTATCGAATTGTTTCGGAAGCAGCAGGGCCTTCCCGACTTTCACTTTGAAAAAAAATGGAACGCCGAGATCTCCGAGGGCAAGATTGGCAAAAATAAGGTGATGTTAGCGCTCCCCAACACGTTCATGAATAAATCCGGTGCTGCGATAGCACCTATTGCAAAATTTTTCAAAACCAAGTCCGATCACATCATACTCATCCACGACGATGCCGACATCCAGTTTGGCACAGGCAAACTCTCATTCGACAAGCGATCCGCCGGCCACAAAGGCGTCGAGTCCGTGATCCGCGCCCTCAAAACCACCGCCTTCTGGCGCTTCCGCATCGGCATCGCAGGTAAAAGAGACATACCTGCCGAAAAACTCGTCCTCAAAAAATTCACCCCAGACGACCAAAAAATAGCCCAAAAAATAATCAAGCGCACCATAGATGCGCTTGAACAAGCAATCACCGAAGGCCCTGAACGCGCGATGAACGGGTATAATTAATATGATTCGTTACTCTTTTCATACTTTGCTTGTTTTATACTACGAGCAGTTCCAGTTTATTGCATCATAGAGGGAGAGATACTCGTGGCAATCTCACATGATGATCTTTCAAATTTTAATGTCAGACATCCTGAGCTGGGAATGTTCATTTCTCAATTTCTCGGTACCTATCATGCGTGTGCGATAGGACCAGAAAGTTGGAATGCTGCTCTCGATGAGATGTATGAGCATATCTACGGAAGCGACAAACAACCATCATGTCAACGGTGCAAACCCTATTTAGAACGCCTTATCGAGTACACTAAACAGTTCATTAAATAAAAACAATCCCCGTGCAATATCACGAGATGTGGCAAAATACCATATCTCGTTTTTCTCTTCTCGCGCAGGCCCAAGTAGAATCTCTTCATCAGAGAGAAATCCCCACCCACATTTTTTTCCATCCATCTCAACGACTTTTTCTCTGCGCGGTAACCTCAAAACGCTTTTTATATTTCTCAAACACTACTTTGTAGTTATCGAAAAACCCACGCTGACCAAGCAGCCCATCATAGGCGGGTAAGGGCAGTACGCCGCATATTACGATAAACTCTTTCTTGTCGCCCATTACTTGCATCTTGATGGTATGCTGATAACCCGTTACAGTTCCGCCAATCCCACCATAAATTCGCGGCTCGCCCCGCTCAACATCAATACCCAATGCTTGAGCAATCTCGGTGTTGATAAGGATTTCTGATGCGCCCGAATCAATGAGACAAAAAATGGGAAGTTCCCTTCCATTTTTGGCATTCCGAAATACCACGGGGATGCGCGGTACCATTTCAAACCTGTCGCCTGCATAACGTATATCGTATCGGAACTGCATTATGGTGCGAGTGATATCGGAGGTGGTACGCGATGAAAAACATAGTTTTTGACCTGTTTTCGTCTTACCTCTTCCTGCACTTTTTGCAAGGTATCCCCGGCTGCTACCACTTTATGCCCAACCAGCGCGACCCATTTGTTTGCATATTTCAGCAATTTCTTTGCATACACTTTTTCCTGTTCCATATTTGTATCCTATCAAATAAAACATGATGGTGCAATAGATCCTTTTTACGCAACCCCCACCCACACTTTTTTTCCGTCCACCTCAATCTCCCGCTCGGCTTTGATCCGCCCACTGGCGGATTTCCCGCCGACCACGATAGTCTTGGCGTTGATGTCTTTTTGCAATTGCTTCTGCAAACGGCTCACCGCGTTTTCGATCGCCACATCTCCCGCAAACTGGCACCGGATCATGTCTTTGGGCTTGAGCCCCATGTCGCGCCGCATCTCCTGAATGTTGCGCGCCAGTTCGCGCACCATCCCCTCCTCGCGCAATTCAGGCGTCAGCGTCGTATCCAATCTCATCTCATCACCAAACACAATCTCTTTCACATTTACTTCATCTCTTATCAATTCCCGCAATACTTTTTGTAATTTGTAATTTATAATTTGTAATTTCGCCAGCGGCTGTCGCACTTTGATACCGGCCTCTGCCCGCAGTTTTAACGCCTCGGTAACTATCATGCGCACCGTATCCATATCTTCCGCTAACTTTTCGCTTTGCGCTTTTCGCTTTGCGCTTTTCGGCCACTTCCGCAAATGTACGCTCTCTTCTTTCAATCCCATTTTTTTGCGAAGTCCATGATACACGGCGTCGGCAATAAACGGTGTAAAGGGCGCTGCAAGTTCTGCAAGCGACGCTAAAACTTCCCCCATGGTTGCCGCGGCTTCGTTTTTTTCCTGTGCGCTCTCCGGATGCTGGAATCGCCGGCGCGAGCGGCGCACATACCATTGAGAAAAATCATTCACTGTAAACGTGTCAACCGCCCGTGCCGCGCCCACCAGATCATATGCGTCCAGATCACCCGTCACCTCCGCCACCAGCACATTCAATTTTGCGATGATCCATCGGTCAAGAATATTTTTTGATTTTGTGATTTGTGATTTGTGATTTGTGATTTTCGTGATGTAGGTGTCAAAAAACACAAAACTGTTCCAAAGCGTCGCGACAAATCCCCTCTGCCGCAATGCCACATCTTTTTCATCAAACCGCTTCTCATCGCCTGGCGCGTTGATGGTAAAAAAATACCACCGAAGCGCATCCATGCCATATTTGTCGGCCATCTCCTGCGGCACCACGATATTGCCTTTGGACTTGGACATCTTCTCTCCATTGCCATCAAGCAAAATGCCCATAGAGATGACATGTTTGTACGGCGCGGCGCGGCCAAGGAGTGTCGTGACATTCAGCATGCTGTAAAACCACCCGCGCGTCTGATCCACGCCCTCGCAAATGTAATCCGCCGGAAAAGCCAGTTTCTCTTTTTTGTTAAACGGATAGTGATTCTGCGCAAACGGCATGGCCCCGGAATCAAACCACACGTCCGCGACCTCCGGCACACGGTACATTATTCCTGCGCACGACGCACATGAAAACGTGATCTCATCCACATACGGTCTATGCAAATTGATTTCTTTTTTTTCATCCTGTGGAAGCGCGCCCGCGCGTTGCTTCAGCTCATCAGTGGAACCGATCACTTCAATCTTACCACATTTCTCGCACTTCCATATCGGTAATGGCGTGCCCCAGTATCGCTCACGCGAAAAACACCAATCACGCACGTCGCGCAAAAACTCGCCAAATCTCCCATGTTTGAGATGCTCCGGCACCCAGTTTACTTTCTCGTTGTTCGCGATTAATTGCTTTTTGACCGCTGTGGTACGCACCCACCATGCCTTCCGCGCATAGTAGAGGAGCGCAGTTGAGCATCGCCAGCAATGCGGATATTCGTGCTGGTACGATTCTTGATGAAAAATCTTGTCGCCCAAAATCTCCAAAATCTCCTTTGTTGTCTCCGGCGCTTTCACGTGCAAACCCGACAGCACACCAAGTCCTTGAATAAATTTTCCATCTTCGGTCACGGTATGAAAAGTCGGCAGCCCAACTTTTTTTCCCAATTGATAATCATCCTCACCATACATCACCGCAGTATGCACCACACCGGTCCCTTCTTCAGCTGAAACAAAATCGGCCGGATAGATTTTGTAGGCGTTCTCCGATTTTTTGAATTCCGGCACATCAAAAAGCGGTTTATACTTTTTTCCAGAGAGTTCGTCTCCACCCATAAGAACATACTGCTGTCGATTTGCCTCTAACAGAGACCAAGCGAATGGATCTTTCCCTAAAATTGTATTGGGTTGTAAAGCTATTTTTTCAGCTAGGATATAAGTCTCGCCTTTTCTATTGGGTCCAACCTTAAGATATTGAAGGCCAGGATTCACCGCCAAAGCAACATTCCCAGGCAAAGTCCACGGAGTTGTTGTCCATGCCAATACATAAGTTCCGGGTTCATCCTGTAACTCAAATTTCGCGATAACAGCCGTGTCCGTATCTTCCTGATACCCAAGACCGACTTCGTGCGATGAAAGGCCGGTCTGGCACCGCGGACACCACGGGACTACCTTAAAATCTTCATAGAGCAGGCTCTTTTTCCAAAATTCTTTGATAATCCACCATAGCGACTCTATATATGACGTCTCATAGGTAATGTATGGATGTTTCAAATCAACCCAAAATCCCATCCTCTCCGTAAGGTGTTCCCATACTTCTTTATACTCCCACACGGATTTCTTCGCCTCAGCATTGAATTTTGCAATACCATAGTTTTCAATGTCGTGCTTGGTCTTGAACCCAAGTTTTTTCTCCACCTGAATCTCCACCGGAAGCCCATGCGTGTCCCACCCGGCACGGCGCGGCACAGAAAACCCCTGCATGGTTTTGTAGCGCAATACCGCGTCTTTGAATGCGCGTGCTTCTACATGATGAATCCCAGGCATACCGTTGGCAGTCGGCGGCCCCTCGTAGAACACGAACGTTTTACCCTTCCGGTTCTTTGCGAGTGATTGCTCAAAAATCTTATGCTCATTCCAAAACGCCAAAATTTCCTCCTCCCGCTCCGGAATGGATTTTTTCTTTTCGTCAGCCATAGTTTTCATAATACGCCACAACCACCAAAAATCAAGCAAAACAAAAAGCGGGGCTTTTACCCTCGCCTCATCTCTTCTTCAAATGTCGCACTGACTAATTCTTTTACATCTCTCTGCTTCACAAGAAAATACCTCGCTTCCAGCCATCGCCACGCTTCTTGCATGGCCTCACGTTCGGGTTTCTCTTCAAAACTATTTGCGACAAAAAATTTCGCGAGCAATTCATGTGCAAGAAATTTGATAGTTTTGTCATCAATTCCCATTTGCTCCTCCTTCTTTTTCTCAAATCACCATAAGGAATCTACCCGGTATATATCACATCTCTTCAGGGGCGTCAATGCCAAGGAGATACAATCCTTTTTTGAGCGTGGTGGAGGCGGCGAAAACTAATGCAAGAAGAAAATATTTTTTTTCATTGTCGGCCTCGGCAAGAATCGGCGTTGCGTGGTAGAGTTCGTTCGCGCGAATGGCAAGGTCGTAGAGATAGGCCGCGAGCACATGCGGAGACCAGATCGCGAGTCCGTCTTCAATTGCCTCGGGAAAGCGGAGAAGCGCGGCAACAAGGTTTCGCTCTACCGGGTCAAGCACTATCGTGTCATTCTGAGTGAAGCGAAGAATCTCATGCTGCCGTGAAAGAGATCCTGCACTGCGTTCAGGATGACCAGAATCAACTTTTCTTAAAATACTCTTCAATCGCGCGTGCGTATACTGGAGATACGGCCCGGTGTTTCCCTCAAACGAGAGTGCACGATTCCAGTCAAACGTAATATCAGATGTGCGGTGATGGGCAAGATCAAAGTATTTTAACGCGCCAAGCCCCACCATGGCCGCAATGTTGTCGGCACCAGGGAGCTCCGGATTTTTTTCTTCGATCACGGCTCGCGCGCGCTCTTGAGCCTCATCTAAAACTTTCTCAAGCGAGATCCCGCTCCCTGCGCGCGTGCTCATAGCCCCGCCTTCAGGCAGCTTTATAAAGCCGTACTCCACATGCTGGCTCATGCCAGAGACCCCGTCAAATCCCAAGAGTTCCGCGACCCGAAATACCTGCTTGAAATGGTGTGATTGGCGCACATCAACTACATACAAATTTTTCCAAAAATCCCAACGCTCTTTCCGATACCGAATGGTTGCCAGATCACGCAACAGGTAGGTAGATGCGCCATCTGATTTTATCAGCACCGCATCATCCAGCCCCTCGCTTGTCAGATCAACGATCACCGCGCCATCATCAGTTTTTTTAGCAATATTTTTTTCCAAAGCAAGTTGTACGATAGGCGCCATTTTGTCCTCATAAAAACTCTCGCCCCGATGTTCGTCAAAAGGAAGCAGCCCGAGCCGGTTGGCTGCCTCAAGTAATTTTTGCATCGAAATCGCTACCATCCATTTCCAGATTCTCCGATTTTCAACATCCCCCTGCTCAAGTTTTGCGAATTCCTGCTTGGCATGCTCGCGGCGCAACGGATATTCTTTTATCCGTGCGTTTTCAGCCAAATATATTTCCTCAAGTTCGCCAAAAGGATCTTCCGTAATCTTTTTGGTGTGCAGATCAGCCCCGGCTTCTTTATATCCCAGCAACAAAATTCCAAATTGCGTTCCCCAATCGCCGACATGGGTATCAGATACCGCATGATACCCCTGCGACAAGAGCATGCGCTTGAGCGCGTCTCCGATAATTGCCGAGCGTATGTGGCCGATATGTGGCCTCTTAGTGATATTAAGCGCAAAATATTCAACTATCACGGTCTTGCCCTTGCCAATTTTGCTTTCACCGAACTTTTCAGGATCCTCAATCACCCGCTGAAGCAGTTCAAATAATTTTTGATCGGCAACAAAAAAATTGAGAAACCCCGGCGGTGCGGCCTCGACTCGAGCAAATATGTTTGAGCCGGAGAGCTTCTCCGCGAGTTGCTGTGCGATCTCCGTGGGATTTTGTTTGAGTGGCCGGGAAAGCAACAGAGCAATGTTGCTCGCATAATCCCCATGCTCGTGCTGTTCCGGCACCGCAACTTCAATTGGTAAAGCCGCCGTCAGCCCGCCTGCCTGCCAGTAGGCCAGGCCGGCAGACATGGCCTCAGGATAGAGCGCAGTGACCGCACCTTGAATCTGTTTTTGAATTTCTGATCGAAGCATGCACCCACTCTACCAAAAAAGGACAAAAAGAAAAGGGTCTCAGAGACCCTATCGTGGGGATTACCATCAGTTGAGTTTTGCCTGCTGCTCGGCGAGAATGGTTTGTTTCAATGCTTCGATAATACCCGATACCAATTTAGGCTCCATCTCCTTATTGGCATACTCTTCCGCATAAAATGATCGCACCAAAATATGTTTTACCATGACTAGTGCAGAGTCCGGACAGTCCCTTGTCCACAACAATGCAATATAGGGCGTACCATCATCCATCACGTCACCCATCAAAGTCATACTATGTCCTTCCTGAGCAAGGTCTTGCGAGACACGAGCGCACCATACATCAAAAAAAGAAAGGGCATTGTCCATGTCTGCCTCTGTTTTCATGATCCAGATACATCCAAAAAGTGGTAGGGTGTGCCTATCACCTGCCATGAGTTTACCTCCTTTTGAGCTTTTTTATGTACTCCTCCCACTATACCACACTTTCGAAATTACCGAAACTCGTACACGATCGTAACGTTCGCAGTCACCTCCTGCTCGCCGGGCTGGACTTGCGGACCCGGAGCGGCCGGAGATGCCTCCATTCTTGCCCCAAGCCCGTTGACCATGTATGGCTGCGGGTAATTGGCGCTCTCGTCGGTATATGCCACGATTTTTTTCAGGCGCACGCCAAGGTCGTTAGCCAGGGTTTGTGCTTTTACCATGGCGTTATCAATGGCCTTTTTCCGGGCGGCGGCGCGCGCGACTTCCGGATCATCCACTTTAAAAGTAAGAGAACCAACCTCATTTGTGCCTGCCGATACTACGCCGCTTAAAAGATCATCCGCTTTAGCAAGATCGCGCACCTTGATCTGGATGGTTTGCCGCACCTGGTACGATGTGATTTCCGGTGGACGGACAGTCGTCACCGGACACGGCCCCGGAAACACGCACGGCAACGGCGGATATGAAGATGAGTATTGTGGATAGATATTATATTCAGTGGTCTTGATGTCTTTTTCATCAACCCCCTGTTTTTTAAGAAAATCAACAATGGTGTTGGATTTTCTCGTGTTCTCTGCCTGTGCGTCTTTTACTTTGGCCGCCTGCGTAACCACGCTTGCCGTAAACACCGCAACATCCGGCTTCACTGTTGTCTTGCCCTCACCCGCTACCGCAAGCTGGCGCGGCAATTCGCCCGCGGGCCGCGTATGCCCCAGCTTCAACGCTGACACGCCAAAATAGAGAATCAGCACAAGCACGAACAGATTCAGCAGGATCACAAACTGATTGCGCCCCCGCTCCCCCAAAAACTGCTCGAATTTTTGTATGTTTTC
This sequence comes from uncultured Candidatus Saccharibacteria bacterium, assembly GCA_964371935.1. Classification (GTDB taxonomy): domain Bacteria; phylum Patescibacteriota; class Minisyncoccia; order Sungbacterales; family HO2-52-23; genus JACQRW01. The sequence continues at coordinate 97,422 of CAYJOT010000001.1, forward strand.
GTTCATAGGAAAATATATTAGGAGAAAACCAAAAAATATGCTAAAATAAGCATAGCATGAATGAACTTTCTGTCAACCGCCGGGCGCATTTTGACTACTCAATCCTCGAGACCTACGAGGCCGGATTGGCGTTGACCGGATTTGAGGCAAAGGCGGCCAAAGCCGGGCGCATGAGTTTGACTGGTGCGTTTGTGGTCACGAGGGACAATGAGGCATGGCTGCTCAATGCAACGATCTCGCCGTACCAGCCCAAAAATACACCGCCAAATTACGATCCTGAACAATCGCGCCGGCTTCTTCTGCACCGCTCGGAAATCAAGGAATTGATTGGGAAAACCAGCCAGAGCGGTTTGACAATTATCCCATTACGGGTGTATACTTCGCACAATCGCGTGAAGATAGTGATCGGGCTTGCCCGCCACAAAAAGCAGGGTGACAAGCGCGAAACCATCAAAAAACGCGAAGCGCAAAAAGAGATCGGACGCGCATTAAAAAATAGGGGGTGACGGGATTCGACGGATTTTTGAACGCACAAAATCAGGTTGGAGACGCGCGGTTTCTCCATAAACCGTCCGCGCAACACATAAGTGCAAACTTATTGACGAAAGCACGAGATTCGCTCGTAGCCATTTTTGGCAACAGCGCTCTTGCTCCCGCATACGCCTAAGTAATTAGGCGCGTGCCATCGGCCTCTTGACGCTCGTAGGAGAGATCACCGGTGTCATACATCGAGCTTGGCGATTCCGATTGTTCGATACGAATCGCGACATTATCGGACAAACCCGTTGAGCCGCAAGGCAAGACAAAACCTGTACATAAGTTTTTTGCCGGAAAAAGTTCGGACACCGGTTCAACTCCGGTCATCTCCATCGCGTCAAACGCGATTTATCGCGGTGGACGAGATGAGCCACGTCTGATCGCGTCTGACGCGACTGACGTGGCCACTCGTACCACAATATACAATAATATAAGCGTGTTTTATGTCTATATTTTATTTTCAAAAAAGGATCATGGTCTTTATATCGGCTTTACTAAAGATTTAAAGCAAAGGTTCAAGCAACACACTGCGGGTCAAGTGCGATCTACAAAATACAGGAATCCGCTCCTTTTAATTCATTACGAAAGTTTCTTATTAAAAGAGGACGCGACTGCACGAGAAGAATATCTCAAAAGTGGGTACGGTAGAGAACAGTTGAAGTCACAACTCAAACAACTTTTTATGAAACTCAAAGTAAGGTGGCTAAAATAAACGAACTGGGCTATAAATTATTTTCTATGAAACCACTCCTTCCTATTTCCACAGTATTACTTTTTCTCATTCATAGAAAATGAAAAAAATTTGCGCTATACGGAGGATTAATAGGAGCGGCTGTCGGGTTGTTTGAGCTTTTTATCGTTGCCCCCACTCTCCCCACTGCGGTAGTTCTTTTTCTTTATTATTTTTCGTGGGCATTTGCTATAGATATACTTGTTCGATACATTCCTGGTGATACTGCTATGGGCATTGGGTTTTTTCTCATGCCCATAATCTCTGCGGTAGCATTTAGTATATACGGCATTATCATCGGCGTGGTACTACGCATACTCCGTAACCAGCAATAAATAATTTCAGGATTTTTTGTCAACGCACAAACAGAGATGCATGAGCTTATATAACTAAGAGGTTGTAACATTCTCCCCTCATAAGATGAGCAAATATGCTGATTACGGCTAATTTGTTCTCTGTCATCATATCTGATATCATAGAGATAATATGTCCCTCCATCGGAAAAAGTATCAGAATGCCATTTTGTACTTGTGCCAGCAGTTGAAGGGCGAAGTGCGGGGCAAGAAAAAGCTGGCGAAATTGCTGTATTTCGCGGATTTTGATTTTTATGAAAAATATCAGAAATCTATTACGGGCGATGTGTATCGCGCCCTTCCTATGGGGCCTGTGCCAAGCGCGTTAGAAGAGATCACCGAAGAGATGAGAAAGAAAAAAACACTTGCTATTGAGCATATTGAGGAACATAAGGGATATAATCCGACAGAAGTATTTCGTTGTATAGCAGAGCCGGATGTGTCCGTCTTTGATGTAAAAGAAAAAAGATGCTCGATAGGGTCGTTCTCAAATACGGAAACCTGACGGGCAAACAGCTGGAAGAATTGTCTCATGCGGAGGCGCCCTATACTGCCGCACAGCCATACCAAGAAGTGCCGTATGAGTTTACGTATTATCGCGGCACGGATTTCAGCGACTTATGATAACATTTTCGTACCACGACGGTTTTGAGAAAGAAATCGCCGCTCTAGAAAAGCGGCGCTCGCATTGTTCTTTTATGCATCTCATCGCATATTGATAATTATAATGACGAGCACATGAATCGTCTCACCATGTCGCGGGTGTCGGACTTCTCTTGATCATTGACTTTCTTCCCCCTATCATGTATAGTCCCGTATGTAAGGTAAAATCAATTTAAACTTTTTTTACTATTCAACGACGTTATCGTATTAATCAACTTATCCGCACCACGCCGATCCGAGTCATTGATGACGAGGGGGCTAATCTGGGCGTGATGGAAACCACTGACGCACTTCGTCTTGCCAACGAACGCGGGCTTGACCTTATTGAGATCGCGCCGACCGTGAAGCCGCCTGTGTGCAAGATCATGGACTTTGGCAAGTTCAAGTACGAGCGAGAAAAGGGAGAACGCGAGCAAGGCAAGAAGCGCAAAGACACGAGCGAGGTCAAGGGCGTGCGCATCGGATTTCTGACCGGCACACACGATCTTGAGCTGCGCGCCAAAAACATCAAGAAATTCCTTGATGAAGGCCACAAGGTGCGGATCGACATGAAGCTGGTGGGCAGGCAGAAAGCCCACGGCCCGTTCGCGCTTGAGAAGTTCAACGCGTTTCTGGAGATGATCCCTACGGACTTTACCATAGAGCTCGCCCCAAAGCGCCTGCCGCACGGATTGCTTGCGGTGATAACAAAAAAATAATGCAAATCTACGAATGTATACGAATGCTCCGAATAGATTTCATTCGCGGCATATGCATAGGATTTGCACCATTCGCATTTTATGAGTCGAAAAGCCGTTCTCAAACGAATCAAATTTACTCGAACCGGAAAAGTGCTCCGCCGCCGCGCCGGACACAATCATTTTAATGCCAAAAAGGGACAGAGCGAGCAGGGGCGCAAAAAAGGCATGCTGGGTTTTACTCCCGCTCTTGAGAAAAAAATGAGGGCATACGCAAACCAATAAGCTTCCAACTTATTTATGACCAGAGTCAAACGAGGAACCATTGCCCATAAGCGGCGCGAAAAACTTCTCAAATATGCGAAGGGATTTCGCTGGGGGCAAAAAAATAAAGAAAGGCTTGCGCGGCAGGCATTGCTGCACGCATGGCCAAACGCATTTGTCGGACGCAAACAAAAGAAACGCAATTTCCGCCGCCTGTGGCAAATAAAAATCGGCGCCGCAACCCGCGCCCAGGGTATTTCATACAGCGCATTTATCGGCGGGCTTAAAGACAAAAAAATCGAGATAGACCGCAAAATCCTCGCCGAGCTTGCCGAGAACTACGCATCGGCGTTTCAGAAAATTTTGTTTGTCTCTCATCCTGTGACGGCAGACGAGTGTGCTACTCCAGATACCAGATAAGCACTGGTGATGTTGAGCATGTCCTTTTTTCCCGCCGTTGGTTTTCTGCAATTTGTTTCTTTGTGAAGCTCCTCCTATGACTTCGCCTTTTTCGCTATCCGCGCGAGTTGTTTGTCAAAAGTAACGAAGCAACCCAGACCGAGCTATCAACGAGATGCGCCATACAAAATGTGATCTATTGCACCACTCATGTTCTCTTTTTTACGAAATTTCAATGCCCGTAAGAATTCTTTGAGCGGGCGCGTGTTGATGATGTCTTTTTTTTCGGCCCAGCCGCGGCGGGCCTGGGCGATGCCGTATTCGAGAAACTTAAAGTGATCGGCCGCGTGCGCATCCGAGTCAATCGTCATTTTCACTCCGGCTGCAACGCATTTACGGATGTATTCGTCTTTGAGATCGAGACGTTCGGGCGATGCGTTGATCTCCAGGACCGTGCCGGTGCGTTTTGCCGCGGCAATGATCGCGTCAATATCAAGATCAATTGGCTCGCGTTTGTTGATGCGCCTGCCAGTCAGGTGGAAAATAATATCTACGTGCGGATTTTCCATGGCGCGGATCACGCGGGCCGTTTGTTCCATACGCGAAAGGCGGAAATGACTGTGCACTGATGCGCCAACCATGTCGAGCCGGGCAAGCATTGCATCCGCGATGTCGAGCGTACCGTCTTTCATAATATTGACTTCGGCACCGGTAAGCACGGCACAGTTAATTTTTTTCTTCTGCAGCTCTTTGTTCACTTGTTTGATCTCCATAATTTGCTGCGCGAGCTTTTTCTCATCCAATCCACCAGTCATAGCAAGAGATTTGGTATGGTCCGTAATCGCAATATATTCGAGCCCCGCGTCTGACGCGGCCATTGCCATTTCTTCAATCGAATTATCACCGTCGGTCCAGTCGGTCTGCACCTGTAAATCACCGCGCAATTCACCATACCCAATAAGATTCGGCAACCCTATTCCAGACTTAGTCTGGAATAAATCCCGAGATTCCAGACTAAGTCTGGAACGAATTGCTGCAGCATCAATCTCGCCTGTGTTCTCGCGAAGCTCTGGTTCGATATAGTGAAGCCCGAGTTTTGTATAAATCTCCTCCTCGGTTTTGCCTGCCATCATCTTTGTGCCGTCTTGTCCGCCTTTGGAGGAAGACATGCCGTACTCATTGAGCTTCCATCCTTTTGTGATGGCAAGCTTGCGGAGCGCCACATTGTGTTCTTTGGATCCGGTAAAATAATTCAATGCCGCGCCATAAGATTTTTTAGGCACGATGCGCAAATCCGCATCCAGCCCGTTGGTAAGCCGCACATTAGTTTTGGTCTGCCCATGTCCGTACACATGGCTGATAAATGGCAGCGCAAGAAAACGTTTGGTAACCGCATCCGGCTCTGACGATGCAACCACAATATCAATATCACCGACTGTTTCTTTTCTCCGGCGTATTGATCCGACAACCATCGCATCCTCGACTTCCGGAAACGAGCGGATCATCTGCTCAAGCGTGCGCGCTTCGGGCAGGATTGAGCCAAGCAGCTTTCGCCCGCCGGATTTTTTGAGAAATTCAATTCCCTTGAGAATACCCGCCTCCGACTTTTCGCCGAGTCCGGGAAGCGCGCGGATCTTCCCGGCTTTTGCCGCGGCCTCAAGATCCACAAGATTTTTGATGCGCAACTTCTGCCAGAGCAATTTGATCATCTTGGGCCCCACGCCCTCGACTGCCGCAAGTTCGAAAACCGCAATCGGATACTTTTGAGAAAGCACCGCGTGCTCGCGAAAATCCCCTTTTCGTAAAAGCTCGTCCAAATGATCCGCGATCCCCTTTCCCACGCCGGGAATATCCGCAAATGCGTCTCTTCCCCTTTCCCGATACAGTCCGGCAAGTTCAGAGCCAAGCAACTCAATGGATTGACCAGCCCGCTCGTACGCGGCCGGCTTAAAGGCAACGTTCTCCATTTCAAAGAATATCGCCATCTCATGCAATATGTTGGCAATTTCGCGGTTGGTCATGCGCTTGATTTTGAATCAGTATTTTTTACTTCTTTTCCTCCGCCCACTTTTTCCATGCAGCCAAAAGGCGGAATATCTTGGTACGGTTGTACGCATAATCCTAATGCTAACCGCGGATCTTCTTGGTGATGGCGTTAAAAATAAGGTTAAGCTCTTTTGCTTCTTGCCAGAGAACCCGACATTCTTCGGTAAACTCCGGGCAGGCAACGGCGATCATTCGAAACCAATGTTTGGATTCGCGGGCCTCTTTTTTAAAAATGCCGATTTTATGCACAAAATCCTTTTTTGATTCGGCATCATCTGCCTCGCAATAGTTTGCGCCAACACTTGTTCCTGCTCTTACCAACTGGCTGATAATGGAAATTGTCACAACACTCTTTGGGATTTTTTTAGTAAAGAGAATGACCGACTCTCCAAATTTTGCCGTCCGCTCTTCAAGGTCGTATTGCTTGGGATTTTCTTCATTGGTCATTGGGATTTGATTAGATCAATTAGAAATTAGGTCAATTTATGAGCATCTTTTGTCTTCTTTTTGCCTTCTTCTTATACACCACATGCAGCGGGAAAAATTCGTGATAGCTTTTCTCGTCAAACCACGCGCACTTAAAATTGTAGAGTTTCAAGCCGGTAAGCCGCGAGAGCGCGAGCGCGTAGAACGTGAGCTGGTTGATCGGCTGCTCTTTTTTGGCAGCTGGCTTATAATCTAAAATGTGTATAGCGCCGTTGCGCACCTGCACGATATCAATGTGGCCAGTCAGCGTTTTTTCCAGCGTAAGCGGAATCGTAAACCCCAAGACGCTTTTCATGTGATCCAGATCCTCGGGCGTGAAGTAGATCGGCACCTCCACCGCGACCGTTACCGAGTCGTTGGCGAGCATAAATCGCTCCAGCGCCTCGTGCCGCTCTTTGTTGTTTTGCACGGCCTGCAATGCCAGCCCAGCAAGACGGTTTGCAAAATTATGCTTTTCGCGGATCATGACGCGCTCCATATCAAACTTCGCTTTTACTTCGGACGCGCGTACCCCCTCGCGAAAGTACTGATGCGGACACTCTACGGACACGTTGTCCAAAAATTCCTTGAGCCGGTACAGAGGCTCGTTTTTAAAGTCCTCTTCAAGCAATAATTCCAGTTTAGCAGGATGGTAGCGAAATGTATACACCTGGCGGTGGTAGAGGGTAGCGGACACCAGGGTCTGCTGGGGCGTATACAGGCGCATGGCATACTCGCGCATCCGCCGATAGGTGCACAGTTCGCGATATTCTTCGATCCACTGCCCCACCGTGGACGGGGCCACCGCAAGCCCGTATTTGGCTTTGAGAAGCTTGCATGAATTTTCCATGGAGTAGCCAAGATTGTAGTAGGACATGCCGTCGAAGATCACGCGGAGCGGAAAGCTTTTCCCTTTCACCATCTGCGGCGTAAATACTTTTTTGCAGTCCGCGCAATACCACAGCTGCACGATCTCCATTTTTTTCTCGCGCCGCCCCTTTTTCACGATAGCACTCCCGCTGCAATACGGGCATTTTCCCTGAACGGAGCCGATGATGGATTTTTTTGGTTTTGTCATGCGTGGCATAGATGTGGATAATGGGGCTTGACAGATTCTCTTGTTTTGCTATACTAATATTGTTTATCAGGCCGCGGCTCCATTTCGATGGAATCGAATCATCAATAACAATCTCGACAATCTCGGGGTTGTTATTGTTTTTATGAGCGGTATAATAAAAGCGCGGAGCGGTATTGGAGGGTATTGTCGCACGGTTGCGACCACGACCTGATAATTCGCTGATTCGGTTCATATCGAATGGAGTTCGACTCTCCTGCCCCCCGTGTCAAAGGGTCTCGGCTATGCGCCGGGACTTTTTGATTTTCGATTTTGAATTCATTAGTCATTTTTACTTCTCATCTTATGTCACGGGTTTTGGTTACTAAATGTCACGGATATACTCAAAAATGGGGGGTATCATTGTATTCGTGACATGGTCCGCCGCGGCGGAGATCGATCTTTATGGCGCGGTTTTCGGTGGAGATCCCGGAGTCGCGGAAGGCGCTGGTTCAGAAGCGGGAACGGGTGCCGGTGAAGGCGTTGTCTCTTCCGGAGCATGGGTTGATTCAGGTGCCACAGGCGTGGTTGATGACGCGGCTACGGTGTCATTCTGAGGCGGAGCCGAAGAATCTCCAGATCCTTCGCTCCCGCTCAGGATGACAGGAGAAACTCCGCACGCGCCGGGCTCGCTGACCACGGCGCCATTGCGGATCTTTACGCAATAGGGCGTGCCACCTGTTTCGTCGTAAAGCGTAATGCCGGACGGCTTGCTTGCCGAGCCCACGGTGAGTCTTTGTGTAACAATTTCATCCGTAATAATCTTCACCGCCATCAGCGTCCCTCCCTCATCAATACTCCAATTACCCAATGATGATGCGATTC
>CAYJOT010000002.1:0-44589 GCA_964371935.1 uncultured Candidatus Saccharibacteria bacterium
CCAAGACCAGTTTTTCCGAACTCGTAAAAATTATGGTTGACGAAGATCTGAAACCCTTCAAATGAATAAAGACTCGAAAATCTACGTCGCGGGACACCGTGGGCTTGTCGGTTCTGCGATAGTTCGCGCTTTACAAAAACAAGGGTATTCGAATTTGATTTTAAAAACCCATTCCGAACTTGACCTGCTTGACCAGAAAGCGATCAATTCATTTTTTGAGCGCGAAGCGCCGGAGTATGTTTTTCTAGCCGCGGCAAAAGTCGGGGGAATCATGGCAAATAGCACCTATCCCGCAGATTTTATTTACGAAAATATCCTTATTGAGGCGAACGTCATTCATGCCGCGCATCTTCATAAAGCCAAGAAGCTTTTGTTTCTCGGGACTTCCTGCATTTATCCCCGGCTGGCGCCACAGCCAACAAAAGAGGAACATCTGCTGACCGGATTGCTTGAGCCCACCAATGAACCGTACGCAGTGGCAAAAATCGCCGGCATCATCATGTGTCAATCCTACAGCCGGCAGTATGGAACGAATTTCATTTCGGTCATGCCAACCAATGTCTATGGCCCGCATGACAACTTTGACCTGCAAGATTCGCATGTGCTACCGGCACTCATTCGAAAATTTCACGACGCAAAGACACAGAACCGGAGCGAGGTTGCTTTGTGGGGAACCGGAACTCCCGTCAGAGAGTTTTTGCACGCCGATGATCTTGCCGACGCCTGTCTTTTTCTCATGGACACCTACAATGATTCCGCAATCATCAATATCGGTACCGGCATCGGGCTGACTATTCGCGAACTCGCGGAATTGGTGAAAAAAATCTCCGGATTTGAAGGAGCGATCATATGGGATACGACAAAACCGGACGGTACACCCAAGAAGCTGCTCGACGTAACGAAACTTCACGGTCTTGGATGGAAACATTCAATTAATTTTGAAAAAGGTCTGAAAGAAACGTATGCATGGTACGATCATTATGCCAGAAAATAAAAGCAACAAGATCGCCCCGCAAAAAATTACCGTCCCTTTGATCAAGAACGCCTTTTTGGAAGATGCGGAAACCAAACGTGCGCTTGCTGATTTCATTATGAGCGCCGAGAAATTGAGTATGTGGAAACAGTGTTGGATGTTTGAAGAGGCCTTTGCAAAAAAACAGGGTCGGAAGGAGGCGATCCTGTTCAACAGCGGAGGAAGCGCAAACCTTGCCATGTTTCAAGCGCTTAAAAACTTGGGCCGACTCAAGGACAGCGATATGGTCGGATTTTCTGCGCTTACATGGTCAACCAACAGCATGCCGATCATCCAGGTGGGCCTTAAGCCAGTCGCAATTGATTGCGACGCGGACACACTCAACGTCATGTCGCATAATTTGGAAGAGCGCCTCAAAGAGGTCAAACTGAATGCTTTCTTCGCCACCAACGTGATCGGGTTTGCCGGCGATCTATACGCCATACAAAACCTGTGCCGTAAAAATAATATCCTGTTTTTGGAAGACAACTGCGAATCCCTCGGCACGGAATTGCCGCAGGGCAAAACCGGCAATTTCAGCCTTGGCTCAAGTTTTTCCTTCTATGTAGCACACCATATGTCAACCATTGAAGGAGGCATGGTCTGTACAGACGATGAAGCATTTGCAGAAATGCTCCGCATCGTGCGGGCAAATGGCTGGGACAGAAATCTTCACCCCCATCAACAAGCAAAGTGGCGGGCAACACCGGAAGGTACGAAATCCGAATTCTATTCAAAATTTTTATTCCATGATCTCGGATTCAATTTTCGCCCCACCGAAATTACGGGATTTCTTGGCCTGTATCAACTGCAATTTCTTGACCGAAATATCAAAACGCGCGAGCAGACGTTTCTTCGCTGCGAAGAAATTATCCAAAAGAATGAGGACTTAATTCCGGTCAAGCGGGATCACATCAATCTCGTTTCTTCATTTGTCATACCGGTTATTGCGAAAACTCCCGATCTGCGCGACGCATATTTGGAAAAATTCATCAGTACCGGGGTCGAGGTGCGCCCCATGATCGCGGGCAACATACAAAAACAACCGTTCCACAAGAAATACGTCCGGGAAACATATCCGCTGCCCAATACCGATTTTCTCCATACCAACAGCTTTTATTGCGGGAACTGCCCTGATTATACGGAAGAAGAAATCAGAACCATCATGAGTTGTCTGGAAAAAAAATGAGTCTCTCCGTCACTGTCATCAAACCAAAGAAAACGCTTTCCATCGAGGACTTCAGGGAAATCTGGAGGTATAAAGAGTTGCTCTATTTCTTTACTTGGCGCGATCTAAAAGTCCGGTACAAGCAGACTGCCATCGGGGCATTGTGGGCGATTTTCCAGCCGTTTATGACCATGGTGGTGTTCAGCGTTTTTTTCGGACGGCTTGCTAAAATTCCTTCTGATGGCGCTCCCTATCCTATTTTTGTATATGTGGGACTGCTTTTTTGGCAATTTTTTTCTGGAGCGCTGTCCGAGACCAGCGGTACGCTCATCACGAACCAGGCGATCATCACCAAAGTATATTTCCCCCGCCTTATTCTTCCCATATCCGCAGTGGTCACCAAATTCATAGATTTTTTTATTTCCGCGATTATTCTGGTCCTACTCATGGTCTATTACGGCTATGTCCCGCACCTGACAGGACTGCTCATCATGCCGCTGCTGCTCATCATTACCTTTATGGCATCCATCGGGCTTGGCCTGTTTCTCGCGGCCGTCAACGTAAAATACCGCGACGTCCGCTATGCGCTTCCCTTTTTTATCCAGCTGCTCCTCTTTATCACTCCGGTCATTTATCCCGCAAGCATCGCAGGAAAGTATTCTTGGATACTCGCCTTCAACCCCATGACTGGCATCATCCAGAGCGCCCGCGCGGCACTTCTGGGCACTACGCCGGTCAACTGGCTGCTTCTTTCCCTTTCCCTTGGCGCCTGTCTTTTGACGCTCGTCATCGGAGTCATCTACTTTAAGAAAGTGGAGCGTTATTTCGCCGATATCGTCTGACGCGCATCGCCATACCATGAGCATCATCATTGAGGTAAAAGATTTGGGCAAGAAATATTCAATACGCCATCGTAAGGGCGGTTATGTTGCGCTTCGCGACGTGCTCGCGAATATCGCGAAAAACCCTTTCCGTTTCGCCAAAACAAAAGTGAAAGACATCATCGGCATTGATACCAAAGAGGACTTTTGGGCGCTCCGCGCCATTAACTTCTCGGTTGAACAGGGCGAAGTCATTGGCATCATCGGCAGAAACGGCGCTGGTAAGTCGACGCTCCTCAAAATCTTGACCGGCATCACGCCCCCCACTACCGGCGAGGCACGGATGCGCGGGCACGTCTCTTCCCTGCTCGAGGTCGGCACCGGTTTCCACCCGGAACTGACCGGGCGAGAAAACATTTTTTTAAATGGGGCCATTCTCGGCATGCCCCGCCGCGATATCGTAAAAAATTTCGACGCGATCGTCGAGTTTGCCGGCATCGAGCAATTTTTGGACACGCCGGTCAAATACTATTCGAGCGGCATGTACGTACGCCTGGCTTTTTCCGTAGCGGCCCACCTTGAGCCTGACATACTTCTGGTTGACGAAGTCCTTGCCGTCGGCGACGCGGAATTTCAAAAAAAATGCCTGGGAAAGATGGAGGAGGTGACTAAGACCTCCGGACGGACGATCCTTTTCGTAAGCCACAATATAGGAGCAATCGCCAAGCTTTGCGACCGCTCCATCCTCATTGATAAAGGCCGCATCGTGGAAATGGGTAAAACCGCCAAAGTGGTTGACCGGTATCTCCACAACGCAAAACTCAATGCCGCCACCACCTATCATCCCGACCCGGGCAAGAGCATCCAGATCATGAAGATAACCATACACGACGGGCAGGCCGAACCCAATGCAAGAATTCAGATCAGCGACAAGATCTCAATCGAGGTGGAATACGAAGTGCGGCAACCCGAGCATGACGCGGTTCTTTCGCTCCTGATCTATTCCACAGGAGATTCGCTCCTTTTCTCTTCCGAATCGGATGCTAAGAAGGGAGCGCTGTCCGATTATCAAATTGGGCGCTATAAAACCACTATTACCATTCCTGCGTTCTTGCTCAATGTAGGGTCATATTTCTTCGACGTGCGGCTGCATAAACCATGGGTGGCGCTTCTTGACGAGCAGGCCAATCTTTCCCTTGAAGTCCTCGACACCAAAGAGAATCCGAGAACTGCGGTCTGGCGCGGTCACCACCCGGGAAAAATCGCGACCATCCTTGATTATCAAACGGAAAAAATCATATAATAACATATGAAAATTTTACTCACGGGCAGAGCCAGATTTATCGGCCATCATTTTGTAGAGCATCTGCTTAAAAACACCGATTGGGAAATTCTTATTCTCGACCGTCTCAACTACGCGTCCAACGGACTCGAGCGATTGCGGGATATCAATGTCTTCGATGAAAAACGGGTATTCGTATTCACCGCTGACTTTACCAAACCCATTGAAGAAGGTCTTCAGCAAGAGATCGGCCAAGTCGATTACATCGTCCATATGGGAGCGGAGACTCACGTAGACAATTCAACCCTGGATCCTCGGAAATTTGTGTATGCAAATGTGGTCGGCACGCTGGAAGTTCTCGAGTTTGCGCGCCGCCAGCAAAATCTTAAAAAATTTATCTATTTTTCAACCGACGAGGTATTCGGTCCCGCACCGGAAGGAGCAGCATACAAGGAGTGGGACAGATATAACTCCGGAAATCCGTACGCCGCCACAAAAGCCGGCGGCGAAGAGCTCTGCCTCGCATATGCGAACACCTACAATCTTCCAATTACCATAACCCACACCATGAATGTTTTCGGCGAACGGCAGCATCCGGAGAAATTCATTCCCAAGATCATCCGCCTTGTTCTTGCCGGTGAACCCGTCACTATACACGCGAATAAGGACAAGACAAAAGCCGGTTCGCGTTTTTGGATTCATGCGCGAAACGTAGCGGCAGCCATGGTATTTCTACTCAACCATCAAACCAAACATGGAGACAAATATAATATCGTCGGCGAAAAAGAAGTCGACAATCTTGTTATGGCCAGACAGATTGCGCATATACTCGGCAAAGAACTCTACTATGAAATGGTTGATTTTCACTCCAGCAGACCCGGACATGACTTGCGCTATGCGCTGGACGGACAGAAAATGAAGGATCTTGGCTGGGAAATCCCCATGTCTTTTGAAAACTCACTTACTAAAACAGTCCAATGGACCATAAGCAACCCTAAATGGCTGCACCTACCATGAAAAAACATACACATCGCATGGAAAAAGAATTTGAGACAAGCAGACAACGGATAAAAGATTATCCCGAGAATGCTTCATTGACGCGTGCGGCGAGACAATTCATGAAGGAGTCAATGAAAGCAAAGTACTCGTACAACTTCTCCTGGATGGGGAGAATGCTCATACAGTATCCTGAAGACGTGCTGGCAATGCAAGAGATCATATGGAAAACAAAACCGGATCTCATTATCGAAACAGGAACAGCTCACGGAGGATCTGCCGTCTTCTACGCATCCATGCTCAAACTTCTTGGACGCGGAAACGTTATAAGCATTGATATAAATGTATATCCGGAAAACAAAGAGGATTTGGCGAATCACCCTCTCTCGCGTTTAATTACCTTGATAGAGGGATCGTCAATCAACCCTCAAACGATCGCCAAAGTGAAGCGCCTCGCACGGAGAAAAAAGAAGGTTCTTGTTGCCTTGGATTCTCTACATTCTCACCAACACGTACTCCGGGAGCTGGAACTATATTCGCCGCTGGTCACCAAAGGAAGCTATCTTGTAGTATTTGATACATTTGTCGAAGATATGCCGCGACATTCCTATCCGGATCGGCCATGGGACAAAGGCGGCAATCCCAAAACGGCGGTTTGGGAATTCCTCAAGAAAAATGGCGCATTCAGGATTGATGAGAATTTGCAGAAAAAATTACTTATTACCGGCTGCCCCGATGGTTATCTTAAAAGAATAAAATAGCAATGAGCAGAATATGCATCGGACTCTTAGTATACAATGGAGAGCGCTTCTTGCCAGAGGCGCTGGATTCGCTGTGCGCACAAAGCTATACGGATTGGAAAATATATATTTCAGATGACGCTTCAACCGATGGTACGGAAAAGATTTGTCAAAAATATGCAAGGGAAGACAGTCGCATTACTTATTACCGCCAGAAAAAAAATATAGGTCTCTACCAAAATTACAAGTTTCTGATCGATCAGGCCGATTCCCCCTACTTTCTATGGGCATGTCACGATGATGTCTGGGAAAAGGACTTCTTAAAAGTCTGCGTCGAACAGCTGGAAAAAAACAGTGGCATTGGCATTGGCATGACCGGAATAGCCAACATAGATTCACGCGGAAATATCATACGAGAATTGCCGGAATTCGCCTTGCTCTCGGGAAAACCGAATTTTATTACGGTTTCGCGCTTTCTTTTACAACCGGAAATATTTGGAAAATGCATGATCGTATGCGGTCTTTTCAGAACAGAGGCGATCAGGGATACCTGGAATATTTACCCACAACGTCCTCAGTCCGGATCGGATTATATATTCAGTCTTGCTGCAGTAAGTCACTACGGAGTCAGCATTGACCCACAGATTCTTTTCAAAAAAAGGATGGGGGGCATTTCCGACTCGGAAAAAGATCGGCACGATGGCGAAACGATCGTGATCAAAAACCCCAAGAACCATATGTTTTCCGTAGGCGGCGGCAGATTCCGGCGGTATCTGAAGGGCAGCCTGCAGGCGGTGAACGGAACCCCCTATAAACCGCTGGTATTTATTATTCTGACCATCCGCTCCATCAGGGCATGGATTCTCTTTTTTAAAACCAGGAACTATCGCAAAAGAATGAAGAAAATCTTACCAGATTCCATCTTAAGACGCGTATCCTGAAAAACTATGGCAATAATCGTAAAAACGGTGGGTGGTCTCGGCAATCAATTATTCCAGTATGCGTTTGGCCGGGCAGTGTCTTCGCGGCTTAAAACAGAGCTGCTGCTTGAGGTTGATACAAGCGTAATTTGGCAAGGTGTCCGGGTTCACGAATTTTCACTTGATCATTTCAACACAAAAATACAAAGGGCAAAGGGGTCTGACCTGTTTGGTTTTGTATGGCTGCGCAGACGCAAGAACTTTTTTTATCCTCTCTACCGCGCCATGCGCCTTAAAAGCATACTCTTGCCTTTTTACTATCCCGAGCAGACATTTGCATTTGACGAGAAAGTATTCTCGCAAAAAAATAATACGTACTTCGACGGCTTCTGGCAGACGGAAAAATATTTTCAGGACATCGAGGGCGAGCTAAGAAAAGAAATCACGCTTGCCAAACCGTTTTCGGAATACAGCCAAAAAATAAGCGCCGAAATCCGAAAAACCAACGCGGTGTCCCTGCATGTGCGGCGCACCGATTACGTGACGGATCCCAACTCGAGCGTTTTTCACGGCGTCTGCTCCATGGAGTATTATGAGCGCGCCATTGCATATATAACCCAAAGAGCGCCTTCCCCGCATTTCTTTATTTTTTCGGACGATTATGAATGGTCGGTTGGAAACTTCAAATTTTTGAAGTTTCCCTACACCTGTGTCAGCAACGGCGCTGATAAAAATTATGAGGATATGACGCTGATGTCGCAATGCCGGCACCACATCATCGCCAACAGCAGTTTCAGCTGGTGGGGCGCGTGGCTTGCCCCGCGGAAAAACAAGATAGTCATCGCCCCAAAAAAGTGGTTTGCCAACGCGCCAAAAAACGATACGCGAGATCTCCTGCCCGAGGCGTGGATCAAATTGTAAACGCCCGCATAACCGAAGCTATGCAGGTCTTGACTGCGAACTAAAGAGCGGCATCACGCTCGAAAGCGAACCACGCTTCCGAGTTAAACACGCCATTGAATGATGGGAAGATAACTTTTCGCTCTGAAAGTTTCCATTGAACCCCATGCGCTTTCTGCCTTTGGGGATCAAGAGCAACTACGACCATAAACGGCACACCGATGTCCCGGTTGAGGTCCGGAACATATTCACCTATTTCAAAACACATTGGTGCAGCGATGGGGTGGAGACGCTGCTGCTCCCCCCAAGTGAGCGGACGCTCGCTTCCTACATACCGGTCGGGGAAATTCAGGAGAACAATCTCCCGAGACGCTTCCCCTTTGATATGTACCGAAACAACGTGAATTTTGCCCTCGGCGGGCGCGATGATCTGGTTTTTCAAGGTACACCCCCTTTTTCTTCTCAGAAAGTTACTGTTTAATTCGTACCATGCCTAAATTAAACAGTCAAGTATCCGTCATGGGTATTGCTGCGTTATAGTAAATGAGGTAATCTTTCTGCTCTCATGTGCGGCATCATCGGCATTACGGGAAAAAATGTAAAGGAACTGGGGCCATCACGCATTGACGCGATGCTTGATTCGCTTTCCCACCGCGGGCCGGATGACCGCGGGGTTTTGGCTTTTCCATCCTCCGCCAAGGCTTCGGAGGGCGCGGCCTCCTGCGTGCTTGGTCAGACCCGGCTTTCCATTATTGATCTTTCCGGAGGGCATCAGCCCATGAAGGATAATCAAAAAAATATTGCGATTACGTTCAACGGCGAGATCTATAATTATCGCGAACTCAAAGCTGGTCTCGAACAGAAGGGTCATGTCTTCTCAACGAAATCCGATACCGAAGTTATTTTAAAAGCGTACATCGAGTATGGCACAGATTGTCCGAAGCATCTTGAAGGCATGTTCAGCTTCGCGCTCTGGGATGAAGAGAAAAAAACACTCTTTGGCGCGCGAGATCGTTTTGGTGAAAAGCCGCTCTACTATGCGAAGACCAGATCCGGAAACATGGTGTTTGCTTCCGAAATAAAAGCGCTGCTTGCCTCGGGCTTGATCGATCCGGCCGTCAACAAAAAAGCGTTGGATATTTATTTGAGTCTGACATACATTCCGCCGCATATGACCATCTATGAAAATATTTCAGTTGTGCCGCCGGCTTCGCGCTTTATGCTCAAAAATAATGAGGTCGTGATGGAAAAGTATTGGGAGCTCGCAAAAAAAGAATTGGCCATCGCCTACGCGGACGCCAAGATCGAGGCGCGAAGACTCCTTGAGCGGGCCGTAAGCAAAATGATGGTGGCAGACGTAGAGGTCGGTGCGCTGCTTTCCGGCGGGGTTGATTCCACGCTGGTAACGTACTTTGCCCAGCAGACTTCGCATTTCCCGATCAAGACGTTTTCGGTCGGGTACGAACACTACATCAACGAGCTGCCGTTTGCCGAGCAGGTGGCGAAAAAATTCGGTACCGACCATCATACGCTTCAGGCAAAAGGAGATATGGTGGAGCGCTTGCGCGAAGTTTGTAAATCTCTGGATGAGCCGCACGCAGACCCCTCGAACTTTCCCCAATATCTCGTGTCGCAATTCGCCTCCTCAAAAGTGAAAGTTGCCCTGACTGGCGACGGAGCCGATGAACTGTTCATGGGGTACGGCTGGTATTGGAAACATCATAATCTTTCATGGAAAGCGGATTTTCTTGAAAAGGCGTTTCCCAATCCATTCAAAAACTTTCTCAAGAGTACTGCGGTGTTTACCCCGGCAGAAAAGAGCATACTCCTGCGCGAACCTGCCCGTAATAGTATGTTTGTTCCCCAAAACATCCTGCATGCGCGCATCGATGATATCGAAAAAATAAATCTTTTTGATCTGTCTTTTTACCTCCCTGGCAAGCTCCTGTCAAAAGTAGACCGCACCGCCATGATGAATTCACTTGAGACCAGATGCCCGTTTCTCGACCGCGAGCTTACCGAGTTTATCTATAATTTGCCACAAGACTTTAAAATCGACAACCGCAACGGCAAACTTATTCTCAAAGACATCCTGTCCGACATCATGCCTAAAGAATTTGTTTATCGGAGGAAACAGGGGTTTGGAGCGCCGGTAAAAGAATGGCTTGAAGTCACAGAGATGAAAGCGCTTGTGTATGATACGCTGGATCACAATGACACGCTTTACGCATACCTCAACAAAGAAGAAGTACAAAAAGTTCTGAACGCTTTTTATGATAAAACGGACAAGACCGCTTATTATAAAATTTGGACCCTGCTTTGTTTGGGGCTTTGGTTTCAAACTCATCCTTCAATTAGCTCAGGATTATAAATCATGTATAATCCATCTGAAATTTTCTGGGCATACCGAAATAAAATAACCAACAAATTGTGGGGCATGGCGCACATGCCTGCCCACGGAAGAAAAAAGGGGGTCATTTTGATCTCCTACATCACCGAGCCGTTTACGCTGGCGCCATGGGAAGCGTTTTCGAACTTTCACACCATGTACTGGGAGTGCCGCGAGATTGCCCGGCTTTTTGCGGAAAGGGGCTACGCGTGCGATATCGTGAATCAGGACAGCGGCTTTATTGCGAAAAAACCCTATCTTGTCTGTCTTGACGCAGAGAGTGCTTTCGAGCGGTTATCCCGCCATCTCCCGCCGGAATGCAAGAAAGTATTCCGTATCTTGAACCCTTACTGGAAAACATACAACGATGCCGAGCAGCTGCGGCTTGACCGACTCGAAAAACGGCGCGGCGCGCGCCTCATGCCGCACCGCGCGAGAAGGCCGTCGCAAAACGCCGAGCTCGCGGATTTCCTTGAAGGATTCGGTAACAAAGCCGTATTCAGCACATTCCGCCAGTTCAATAAACCGATCTTTTTCGTGCCGATTTCTTCCGTGATCCAGTTTGACTTTCCGCAGCAAAAGAACTTTGCCGCAGCCCGCAAACATTTCATGTGGATCGGTGGAGGGGGTGCTGTATTGAAAGGTCTGGATCTCTGCCTTGAATCATTTGCTGCAATGCCTGATTTGCACCTGCACGTGTGCGGACCGATCTACGGCGAGAAAGATTTTACCGACGAATATAAAAAAGAACTCGAGACTACGCCCAATATCCACGTATACGGCAGGATAGACGTAGGCGGCGAACAATTTGCCAAACTCATTGAGACCTGTGGTGCCGTAATCTATCCATCAGGAGGAGAAGGCACGTCTGGTGCCATTGTGCAGGCCATGCATGCCGGACTCGTGCCAATCGTAACGCACATCACTGGCATACAGGAGGATGCCGGATATATTCCGCTTGATGACAACCCAACACCGGAATCGATAGCACAAGCTGCGCGGGATTTTTCCAATATGCCACCCGAGGCCGTGGCCGAACTCTCAAAAAAAATCTGGGCATACGCGCGCAAACGCTACACCCGCGAGGAATTCAGCAAAGCATACCGGAGATTTATCGAGGAAGTTTTAAAACTCTAAGTATACAAATTGATACGATCGTGAGTGTTTGTATACTAACGATATATGAACAGTAAACCGCTCATCAGCGTTATTATGCCAGTCTACAATTGCGAGCGCACCATTGCTGTTGCGATTGATTCCATTGTCAACCAGACATACAAAAATCTGGAAATCATCGTAGTCAACGACGCGAGCACCGATAATACGAAAAATGTCGTTGAGGCGATGGCACAAAAAGACGGCCGCATCACGCTGGTGGATGCCGAGGACGATCCCGACCGATTCGACATGAAACTCAACCGCAACGTGAATGCCGGTTGGTCCGCCCGCAATACCGGGTTCCGCCACGCTCGCGGTGAGTTGATCACACTTCAGGACGCGGATGACGCCTCGCTGCTCAACCGCATTGAAGCGCAGTACGACCTTTTCGTAAAGTACAACGCAATTCACGCGACCATCGACTGGGTACAATTCGATGAAAAATACCTTGGCAGACAACTTGATCCGTCTTCGTATCTCAATAACATGCAACTCTTGAAGCCGCAGGAGTTATACGCAATGTCTCAACGGTCAAAAGGCCTGATCGCCAAAATCTCGCCGTCATTGAATCGCGCAATACCTTTTCACATGAAGAGAAAAAGAGTCATCAACAAGCTCTTTTTCGGATCCCTTGAAAACTACCCGGGCCAGGGCAACTGTCCCCTGTTCAAACGCGAACTCATTGAAAAAGTCCAATTCCGCAAACTCGCCGACCGCGTCTGGCCCTCATTCATGGGCCGGGGCGCGGACAAGGACTTCAACTTCCAGGTCGCCGAAACATTCCAAAACAGCTGCGTCTTTTTCATCCCCCTCTATATGTGGCGGGTAAAGGATCAGAACCCTCGGTATCCGGGAAGCA
Source organism: uncultured Candidatus Saccharibacteria bacterium (assembly GCA_964371935.1). Taxonomy (GTDB): domain Bacteria; phylum Patescibacteriota; class Minisyncoccia; order Sungbacterales; family HO2-52-23; genus JACQRW01. The sequence continues at coordinate 12,246 of CAYJOT010000002.1, forward strand.
TAGACAGATTCATTAGGTGATTTTGAGAAGACTTTTCTGCCACTCAATAGTGCGCGGCAGTCCTTCGGAGAAGGGAGTAAAGGTAAACTTTTTCATTTCGCGCTTAATCTTGGCAAGATTGAGCTTTACGATTCCCGGGTCTTTTCCGATGTGGGTGAGGCGGGAAGTTTGTGCGGGAACGGCATAATCCGCATGGCAATAATTGGCAATTTTTTTTGCGAGATTGAGAATTGACAGGCTGTCTTTTCCTCCCACATTATACACCATATCGCGGCTCTGAAACGCGACAAAAAGGATCATGGTGGTGATGTCGGCAATATACCCGTATGTTTTTACCGATGTTCCTTGATCAAGCAGAGCGATCTTTTTTTCCATCAGAGCTTTTTGTATGAACTCGCTCATTACGCGCGTATCATCCGGCGGCAAGCCAGGGCCGTACACGTGCGAGATACGGACGATTTTCGTATTCACTCCCCTGCTCTTTTTGTACGCAGAGCAGAGCGCCTCGCCCAGGCGTTTTGATTCGGCATAGACGGATCGAGAAGTGTGCAAAGAACAGTTCCCGTTAAAATTTTCCCGAACCGGAAGCAATTTCGGGGGAATATCACCGTAGATTTCGGCGGAGCTGAAAAATACAAAAGTTGCCCGCGGAGATGCTTCAAGAAGTAAGCGGGTGGCATCAACGTTGATCGCCACGGTCGAACCCGGATCCAGGACAAATTTTGCCGGCTGGGCATAGCCGGCGGCATGAAAGATATAATCGTATCCGGCCAAACGAAAGGAGCGCGACAAATCAACGCGACGGTATGAAATATGTTTATCACGGCGCATCAGGGACTTTATGATTCGTCGCGGAGCGCTCAAGCTTACGGCATGAATCGCGCACCCAAGCCTAAGTTCGCGGTTTGCCAGAGAAAGAGCGCCGACGATATACTGGCCCAAGAATCCGTTGGCGCCGGTAACCAGTATCTTTTTCCCCTTTGCCTTTTTCACATTCACGCGATGCAAGATTTCCTGGCAGTCGCGCTCAATGATGTCATTCATGGGTTTCAGTTTTCTTGCCTTGGGTATCACCGCCCGGAAGCGGAGGATTTTCCCATCCTTCAACCGGATCAATCATCATATTCTTGCGGAATTCGTCACGGGGTAGATACGGATACATGTCTTCAATGGGAGTTGCCCATCCGAACACGCGCGGTTCATACGTATACCAGTTGCTGCAGTCAACATCGCAGACCAAAGGTCCGTCATAGGCAAGCACTTCCCAGATCATTTTTTGAGCATCATCATTTTTAGTGAGTCGCCGCGTGGCAACACCGTACGCGCCAGCAACTTTTACAAAGTCCGGCGGCACATACCCTTTCGGGCCGGATGCCTCATAGCGCCCATCCACATTTGTTTCCTGAAATGCCCTAATAATTCCGTAGACATGATTATTGATGATAAATGTCTTTACTTTAATACCGTATGTAAGCAGCGTTTGCAGTTCCTGAATGTTCATGGTGAATCCTCCGTCTCCGATAATGCAGACGACATTCTGCTTCTTATCCGATGCAAACCACGCACCCATGGCTCCACAAAAAGAAAAACCCATGGGCGAGTTGCCGTTGTTGGTGATATAGCGCTGTCCGTTTTTTGTCTCGAACGCATGATTGCTCGTGACGATATTGCCCCCGCAATCGGCCACCAGAATATCTTTCGCGCGCATCTCCTGCGACAAAATCCTCATAAACGCGTACGGATTCACATACTCCTGCTGCGTAAAAAATTCAGGGCGCACCGGATCATACTTTTCTTTCCATTCCAAAACCTGTTTCGTCCATACCGATACGTCGGGCAGCGCGGCGCCCGCAAGCTTTTTTTCAAGCCGCTCCAGAAAAAGTTTGGCGTCGCACAAGATACTCACGTCAAAAGGTACTTGTTGCAGCTTTTTCTGCAGCAGCGCCTCGTCAACATCCACCACGTATTTTTTTGCCCCGCGCGCGAATGTTTTGAGATTTCCTCCGGTGATGCGGCCCGATATGCGGCTTCCCACCGCAAGCAACAGATCGCTGTTCTGAAGTCCGAAATTGCGCCCCCTGCCGCCGTAGGTCCCCACGCGCCCGCCATAGTATTCATAATCCGAAGATACGACGTCAAGCGCGTTCCATGTGGGAAACACGGGGATCTTCAGCATGCGCCCGACACGATGTAAAACCGCTTCTGCATGAGCAATCCCTACTCCCCCGCCGATCAACATAACAGGACGTTTTACTTTTTGTAGGTCTTGCAAAAGCTCATCGATTTTTTGATCGATTATTGCGACATCATATGCCAGACGGCTTACCTGATTATCAAATCCGACCAACTTTTCAGGATCCACCTCCGCTTTTTGAAGGTTTTGCGGAATATCAAGAAGCACCGGTCCTGGTCGGCCATCCGTTGCAAGAAACAATGCTTTTTGAAGTTCATATTTTATATCTTCAGCTTTCGTAATAAGCTTTGCATATTTTGTAATAGGAGAAACAATTGCAACAATATCAGTTTCCTGAAATCCAACTTGCCGGATAGATGGATCGGAACGCAGAAATTCGGAATTAATCTGTCCAGTGATAAAAAGCGCCGGCACCGAGTCATAATAACAATTACCAATAGGGGTCACAAGATTCATACCGCCCGGTCCGCTTGTCGCAATAGCAACACCCGGCAGGCCTTTAATTTTTGCATACCCCTCTGCCGCAAATCCAGCAGCCTGTTCGTGCATGGTAGCCACATATGTTGTTTTATCTGTCCGCGTAAATGCATCAATCAAATACGCGTTGGCAGCACCCGATACGACAAAGATGTTATCTATTCCCTCACCAGCAAGATATTGAATCACAAAATCAGCAAGTTGCATACATATAAGTTAGTGGATAATTTAAAAACTGGCCAGATTTTCTATGCCTATTTTTCCGCAGCACTCCGCAGCCTCCGGCATCCTTCCCGCAATTTCTGCGGAGTGTTTGCATAGCATATGCGGATATAATTCTTTCCTCCCAGACCAAACCCAGACCCCGGGCATACCACCACACCATGTTTTTCCATGGCATACTTCGTAAATTTGTCTCCATCCATGCCGGTCTTTGACACGTCTATAAAAAGATAGAAGGCACCGGAGGGCTTTGAAAAGTCAAATAGTTTAACTTTTCCAAGTTCTTTGATCACAATTTCACGAAGCTTAGCATATTCTTTAAAATATCGGTGCATAAATTCATGGCGCCGTTCAAGCGCTGTCACACAGGCATCCTGCAAAAACGGTGGAACACATGACACAATTGTCTGGGAAAGCAATGCGATTTTTTCAATAACATGCTCTGGACCCACCGCATACCCCACACGCCATCCAGTCATCGCAAACGGCTTTGAAAAACCATTGGTCACAATTACGCGCTCGCGGCAGGCATCCAGTGTTCCCGGAGAAAAATGCACTCCTTCATACACCATGCGAGAGTAGATTTCGTCGCTCAAAATAAAAAGATTATATTTTTTCGCCAGTCCATATATTTTTACCATATCGCTTTTGGAATATACAGCGCCCGTAGGATTCGATGGCGAGTTGACTACAATCAGCCGTGTTTTTGGAGTGATGCGCTTCTCAATTTCAGCTGGATCAAATCGAAAATTATTCTTATGCGTTATAGATATGCGAACATCTTTAATGTTGAGCATACCAAGTACGGCATTGTAGGTCACAAATGCGGGATCAGTTAAAATCACCTCTTCTCCAGGGTTAACAAGTATTGCCAAAACATAATAAATAAGTGGATTCGCTCCGGAGGTAACCACAATCTGCGAAAGATCAGGAGTGAATTTAAAATCCTCTTTAACTGCTCTCTGGATCGCTGTACGCAGCCCATATTCTCCATATGAACTACCATAGTGCGTATGTCCCGCCCTCAGCGCTGCAATTGCTTCTTTCTTTATCTCCAAGGGCATCTCAAGATGCGTATCGCCTATTTCAAAATGAATAAGGTCTTTCCCTTGCCGTTCCAAATCTTGCGCCATTCCTAAAATTCGGAACATCGATTGGCCGATAATCCGCCGGGCAAAATGCGAAAGCGGTAAACTTTTCTGTTCTTTATATTTTTTTGACAAAAGATTTTTTCGCATACTTTTTTACATTGCGGACAACAGATGCGCGAAGTGCCATAAGCGCGGCCCTGCCGGACATTTGCGGGCGCACCCAATCCGAGAACCACTCTGGCAAGTAGGGGTGTTTTTCTTCAATTGTCTTATGAAATACATTAGACTGATGCACAGCCTCCATGACCGCCATATTTTTGCCCCGTGCCTTGTGCCACGCAAAAAACGCATGTGTATCTTTGGGTAGGCAATGACCGCCATATGAGCGCCCATATCGAAGATACCCTTTTTCTTCAAAAAGAAAATTAATCAGTGCTTCATTTCTGCTGACTGCCGCCGCATCAGTCGGAAGCGCGATTGCGTCGCCAAATTCGTTGACAAACGCAACTCGAAGCGAGTTCCAAATATTTGATAAATATTTCAGATACGACGCCTCTTCCGGAGTTCCATAAAATGTCTTGACTGCGGCGCTCTCCCAGCGATCAAAGAAGGTGGGTCGGCGGCCATTTTGTATCATACGCGAACCAACAATAAAGTAATGCGGGACCATGCATTCTTCCACAGCTTTTTTTTCATGGAGAAATTCCGGCACATAGTAATCAAAATGGAGCGTCTTCAGATGATCCGGGAGTACAGTCGAACGCAGGATAACGCCGCCTTGCGCGTGCTTGATGGGCTCAAGCGCCTTGCGGATCGCCGAGATATCCTGCTCGCCGTCGGGCATGACCCGGTCGCCCACGCATACCATATACCAGGTGTCTGGACCGTCTTTTTCAAGCACGCGCGCCAATGGCATAATCTTACCATAGCCGTTTTGATGCGCATCAACATAGCGAAACACGGGCGTCTGCACGTCGTAATAATATACACGATAGCCCGCATGTGAGAGCGCCAAGGCATTGGCCTGGCCTACCCAGCCGAAACCCACAATGACAATCATCTCCTTTGATGGTAAAGCCATAGATCAAGCTGTTTACTCCATGCCCATTATAGTATATAGTATACTCACATTTTCGGAGATAATCAAGTCTGCCAATATGATAGTAGTAGAACGAGAACACTATTCGAAAGGTTACCAACCTATGAACAAAAAAGAAAAAACCGTGGTGCCGCGATCGCGATGGATACCGGATGAGCTTTTTCAAGCGATCCAGAAAAACATGCCGGTCGCATGCGTTGATCTGATTGTGCTCCGCAGGAAAAGAGCTGGTATTCTTGAAACGCTCCTTATCAAAAGAAAAATCTACCCCGAAGAAAGGAAATGGTGCCTGATCGGCGGGCGGATCCTCAAAGACGAGTACACCAAAGATACAATCAAGCGTCAGGCAAAAGAGGAGCTCGGCGTATCGGTAAAAATTCTCCCGCCATGGAGCGAGCATATGCCGTTTGCCGTTTTCAACGATCCGGTTTCCGACGCGCAAAAACACTTTGTCGTGCTTGTGTATCCGGTTGCGGTTACCAAAGGCAAACCAAAGGCAAGCGGCCCGGAATTCAGCGAAGCAAGGTGGTTTCCGCTCAACAAGCTTCCTCCGGCAGCACGAATCGCTTTCTACCACTCAAAAGTGCTTGCAATGTTTTCCGATCGCGTCAAAACAAAATAATTCTCTTTTCCGTTGTAATAGTATGTCAAAAACACTCATCACCGGCGGAACCGGATTTATCGGATACCATCTGGCAAAACGTTTGGTCGCACAAGGATATGAAGTAGTGCTTGCGGACAATTTTTTCCGCAGCGAACGCGATGCCGATCTCCTGACACTCCTTAAAGAGCCGAACATCAAGCTCATTGAAACCGATCTGACAGATGCAGCTTCATGGGATGCGCTCGGTACCGGATACGACTATGTCTACCATCTTGTCGGCATCAACGGCACCAAACTTTTTTACGAGATTCCCCACGAAGTGCTGCGTATCGGAGTCACTACTACATTGAATGCGCTTGACTGGTTCAGGATAAAAAACAATCCGCCAGCCGGCGTACCAAGCGCAAAAATACTTTATACTTCCTCAAACGAGGCGTATGCCGGAGCGCTTGATGCGTTCGGCAAACTCCCCATTCCCACGCCGGAAAACGTGCCCTTAGTGATCGCGGATCCGTACAATCCGCGCTGGTCCTATGCCGGACAGAAACTCATCGGCGAGCTTTTTTTCATCCACTACGCCAAAGCATACGGTTTCCGCATGTCCATTGTGCGCCCGCACAATTTTTACGGCCCGCGCGAAGGATATTTGCACGTGATACCGGAGATCATCGAGCGCATCGGCGAGCGCCCTGATCCGTTCCCGATTTTAGGCGCCGACGGCACGCGCTCTTTCTGCTATATCGATGACGCGGTCGAAGCAATACAGACCGTCATGGAATCGGACAAAACCGACAACGGTACCTATCACATCGGCACGCATGAGGAAACGCTGATCAAAGACCTGATTGAAAACCTGTTTACCCTTATGAGTTGGCACCCCAAAGAGCTGGATATTACCAATTCGCCCGCAGGCAGCGCAAAGCGCCGTCTGCCCGATGTCTCCAAAATCAAACGCGATACAGGATGGGAAGCGAAAATCGGATTGGAAGAAGGGCTGCGGAAAACAATCGAGTGGTATATCGCGCATCCGCACAAGAAGTAAATGTCCAAAACACTTATAACCGGCGGAGCCGGTTTTGTCGGGTATCATCTGGCAAAACGCCTGGCGGATCAGGGACACGAGATAGTGCTCGCGGATAATTTTGTGCGGCAAGAAAACGGGTATACGAACGGCACCATGATCCAAGCCGATCTTACCGATCCGGCATCATATGATAAACTCGGTACCGGATATGATTACATATATCATCTCGCAGGTATCAATGGTTTCCGGCAGTTTATGGATATTCCGCACGAAGTGCTGCGCGTAGGCGCTGCCGCAACTTTAAATATTCTTGAATGGTTCCGAGTTAAAAATAATAATCCGGCCGCAAAAATTCTTTTCACGTCGTCCAACGAAGTACTTACCGGAGCTTACGAAGCATTCAGCGCCTTACCTATTCCCACGCCGGAAAACGTGCCGCTGGTGATCGCGGATCCGTACAATCCGCGGTGGTCGTATGCCGGATCGAAAATCATCAGCGAACTGTTTTTCATCCACTACGCAAAAGCATATAATCTGCGCGTGGTGATCGCACGCCTGCACAACCTCTACGGCCCCTGCGCCGGATACGATGCCATGATCCCGAAATTCATCGAACGCATCAAAAACCGCCTTGACCCATTCCCCTTGTTCGGTCAGGACGATTCCCGCGCCTCATGCTACATTGCCGACGCAGTCGAGGCCATGCAAATGGTTGTTGAATCACCCGCAACCGACGGACAAACATATCACATCGGCGACTCCCGCGAGACAACGATTAAAATTCTACTGGAAACAATGTTTGAGATCATGCGATGGCGTCCGAAAGAATTCGATATTAAACCATCTCCAAACAACACAGCAACCCGCGACCTACTCGACGTTTCCAAAATCAAACGCGACACCGGCTGGGAAACCAAAACAACACTCCAAGATGGGTTGCGAAAAACCATCAAGTGGTATCTTGCACACCCATTTTCAATTCAACATTCTCTTACGATCGTGAGATAGTGTTGAATCGAGTTTTTCGACAACAAAAAATTACCGCCTCAAAAAATCTCCACCTTTGGCAGCGGCATGATAAATTTGCCTTTGTAGCCGGCTGCGCGGAGTTTTTCCATGAGTTCTTGGCCGATGTGCCAGGAGAGCATGAGCGCGTATTCGGGCTGGTCTTCAAAGAGTTGTTTTTCGTCCAGGACCGGAATATGCGTACCCGGGGTAAACATACCGATCTTGGGGGATCCGGTCCGCTCCACGGCGTAATCGAGCAGTTGTTCGTCGATCTTCGCGAATCCGAGCAGCGTATTCGAGCGGCACGGGCTCCCAATACCCACAATGCGTGCGCCTGTCTGCTTGCACTCAATCAGCATCCGCAACAACTCGTGTTTTGCGCCAACTGCAGCTGCCGCAAACTCGCGGAGTTTTTTAATGTCATACAGTCCGGCTTCTTTTTCTTTTTTCATGAGTTCCTTTACGCGAGCAGACGGGGCGCGTTTTCCTTTTATCGCATACACACGGATAGAACCTCCGGCAGCGGTAATGCGCTCTGCATCCACGATGCTCATGCCATACTGTGCGAAAAGATATGCAAGGGGTTTTAATCCGTAAAATCGCAAGTGCTCGTGATATACTGTATCGAATTCAAGCTTTTCGATAATGTCCATCAGGTACTGGGATTCGGAAACGAAAATACCGTCTTTGTCCAAAACAGTTTTGATGCTTGCCATGAGCTGCGGTATGTTGATGATGTGTGCAAACACATTGGTCGCGGCCACAAATCTTGCGTGTCCGTATTTTTTCACGATGGCGCGGCTGGTTTTCAAATCAAGAAATGCCTGGATCGTAGGAATCTTATTTTTATTCGCCACCTTTGCCGCATCAGTCGGCTCAATGCCCAGCACCCGCATCCCCTTTTCTTTGAATTGCGCAAGAAGCGAGCCGTCGTTGGAGCCGATGTCTATGATCAGGTCTTTGGGCTTGAAGTGATACTTTTCATCCATGGTGTCCGCAAGCTGGCGGAAATTGCGTATGAGCATATTGGTCATGCCGGTCCGGTACGGATAGTTTTTTGGAAACACGATTTCCGGATCAATGATATAGTCCACCTGTGTGAGCCCGCACTTGCTGCAAAACTGCAGATTGAGCGGATACGTCATCTCATGCACGAGCCGATCCGTCAAATACTCCTGCGGAATCGGCTGATGCCCGAGCGAAAGCACCGGCAATAGTTTCCCATTCCCGCAAACCTGGCACTTAGTAACCGGCCCGATGTGGCGCGCTGTTGATTTTCTTGGCATAGTTTTACTCTGTTTACGATAAAAAATAGAACGCAAAAAAACACGTTTCAGTAACGTGAATATAGCACCAAGAGTCCGGTCGCGCAAGCCGACAAAAAATTTGACTAAAACGAAAGATGGCAGTACACTTGAGCCGTAAAAACAGCTATGCTCCAAACCCTCTCCTACATTATCGCGACCAAAAACAAGCTCCCTTATTTTAAACAAGGAATAGAGAGATTGATCGCGCACAAAAAACCGGATGAGGAGATACTGGTGGCGGACGGGGCGTCAACGGACGGGACACCGGAGTATCTGGCGGAGTTGAAGTGGCAAGGGAAGATTGAGTATTTTGTTTCGGAGAAAGATTTCTGCGAATCGCATGCGCTCAACAAGCTTTTTTTGGCGGCGCGTGGAGAAGTGATCAAGATCATAAACGACGACGATGCGTATTATTTTCCGGCAATTGAGGCGTGCAAGAATTTTATGGTTGAGCACCCGGAGATCGACTTTATGGGTACGGAAGGCGGGTCGTTCAAACACGAGACCCCGGACAGACAGGTGATCCGACGGGTCGCGGGGTACCAACAAAACTACCGGAAGTGGAGAGAGCATCGCACGCCGTTCGAGTTTGCGGTATTGGGGCTTATGTTTCGCCGGTCTTCTCTTCCGCTGCTGGGCCTTTGGGATCTTTCGTTCAAAAATGCTGATGCCGAGTATACGTTCCGCTCCACTGCCGGGCCGGGAAAACTTGCGTGGTGCCTGAACCCCAGCTTCGTATTCATACGCACCAAAGAAGGAGTTACCATGAATAACTTGAAAAGAATGCACGCCGAGGCGCTGCGGCTGCGAAAGTTTTATCTGGATGAAGACCCGCCATGGCCTCTTCTGATCACGCTCAAACGCCCCTTTCGCAACATGCGCGAGATCATGCAGGCGCGAAAGAGCGAGGCGGCAAGGAAGCAGTCGGGTTCTCCCGACGTGCGTGGGAGTTCCCCCGACGTACGTCGGGGTTCATGGAGCGAGCTCTACCAGGAAGGCGAGCAGTGGCTGATTGAGCAAAATAAGGAAAAGAAGTTTGAGTTTCTTTCATGACTATGACGCAAACTATTACCCTTTCCTATATTATAGCAACCAAAAATAAACTCCCCTACCTCAAAGCAGGGCTTGAAAAACTTATCGCGCAGAAAAAGCCGGATGAGGAGATACTGGTGGCGGACGGGGCGTCCACCGACGGGACTGCGGAGTATCTGGCAGAGTTGAAGGCGGCGGGGAAGATTGAGTATTTCGTATCGGAGAAAGATTTCGGCCTCGCGCATGCCTTGAACAAGCTGGTGCTCGCCTCAAACGCGACGCTGCTGAAGTACCTCACGGATGACGATGCGTTCGATTACGCGACCATCAGAAAGTGCAGGGAATTCATGCTCGCGCATCTGGAAATTGATCTCGTGAACACGGAGGGAGGATCACTCAACGATCCCAGCCGCACGATCGCACAGGATGATCCGCTCCAGATTGTGCGCGCGCTTACCTACAAGCAGCCCTACCGGAAATGGCAGGAAGATCATACGCCGTTTTACTTCTGCGACCTCGGGATCATGTTTCGACGCTCCTCGCTTCCGGTAATCGGCTTCTGGAACGTGCTTTTTCCCGGACCGGATATCGAGTTTTCGCTCCGGACAAGCAAAGGACGGGTCAATATCGCGTGGTATACCGGCTACTCGTATGTGAATATCAGCAATCCACAGAGCGTGAGCATGGTGTTCATGCGAAAGACCAAGAAACTGAGGGAACGGCTCACGAAGTTCTATTTTGACAGGAACCCGGATTCGTTTATGATAGAGAGACTGAAAGCACTCCGGAATAAACTCCGGAGGGGGTTGAAGCGGGCGGACGCCGCAATGCCGTTTCAGGAACAATGGCCGCAACTCGTCCGGATCGCGGAACAATGGCTTGAACTGAAAAATAAGCAGGGACGCCCAGAATTCCTTTGGAAACGCTGACACCATGTTTTACACGCTCAAAATACGCGCGTTGAATCACCCGTTTCTCAAACGGGTGATACGCAAAGGGAAAAAACTGGCGGGCTTCAAGAATACGACAAACGATTCGTTCGACAATGCCGCGCTGATACGGAAATATATTTCCGGAAAATCGTTTGCCGACATCGGCTGCATGTGGGGCATCGACGGTTTCTTTTCTTTTTTCGCCGAAGAGCACGGAGCCGCCAATGTGGTGGCCGTAGACGTATATCCGGAAAGCGAAAAATTCATGGAGGAGAAAAAGCGGCGGAATTCAAAGATCCGCTTCGTGCAGGGAGACATAAACCTGCCGGAAGTGATGGATGCCATCGGTGTGTGCGACGTGGTCTTTTGCTCGGGCGTACTTTACCATACGCCGGACCCTATACATCTGCTGCTCCGCCTGCGGGCGATCTGTGGAGAGACGCTGATTCTGAATACCGCCGCGATCCCCGAAGTGCACGGCTTAAGAAACGCCGCCATATTCTACCCGTTTCTCGATGCGTCACAACGAAAAATCTGGAACCGGAAAATGGGCAGCCAGAAAGGGATAACCGAACCATACGAGCCGGAGAGCGGATATGGAAACTGGTTCTGGGGCATGACGCCAAGCGCAATTGAATCAATGCTCAAATGCGCCGGGTTTGAAGTGCAAGAACGTTATATTTTCCCTTTCAGATGCGTATTTGTCTGCAAGACCATTCCCATTCAGTTTGTTGCCGAATCCGGAGAGTGGACCACCCCGAAAAGCGGGAATTCTCTCAAATTCAGGAACTGACGAAAAAGACATCATGAATACTCGCGAACAACTCAAACGCGTGACTCTTTTAAAATTCCTAGTGGTTGTCGGACGCGTTTTTCGCAATAGACATGGGGTTGTTGTAAAAACATCGGTGCTGATTTCTTTTTTCCGTTCATGGGCAACGTTCCGGCGCATGCCCCGCAACGAGGCATTCGCCGTCCAAACTTGCGATCTCTACCCGCGCCTGTTTGATGATACTCACGGAACGCCGATTGATCCGGTCTACTTTTACCAAGACACATGGTGCGCGAAAAAAATCTTCGATGCGAAACCGGAGCGTCACTACGATATCGGCTCGGAAGCCGAATTCATCGGCATCGTTTCCCAGTTCGTGCCCGTGACGATGGTGGACATCCGGCCGCTGCCGGTCGCGCTGCCCAATCTTTCGTTCGTACAGGGAGATATCGCGCATCTTCCGTTCGCGGACAACAGCATTGCATCGTTGAGTTCCATCTGCGTGATCGAACATATCGGCCTGGGGCGCTACGGCGATCCGCTTGACCCGTTCGGTTCGGAAAAGGCCATTGCGGAGATGATCCGGGTGCTTGCCCGAGGTGGATCATTCTATATCTCGGTACCTATTGATTCCGAAAACAAAGTGTACTTTAACGCGCATCGGGCGTTCACCCCGGACTATATTTTCAAACTGTGCGCGTCTCTCACGCTCATTGAAGAGCGCTACATATACGGCAACCGCATGGAAGAACAGTATAGTCCAAAAAAAGGATTCGGCACCGGCCTGTATCATTTTCAGAAAGCACAATAACGATTATGCATATTAAAGTCTCCTCCCATCGCGCGATCAAATTCATTCTTTTTCAGCGCACCCAGTATCTACTATGGCGGCGCAGCAAGATCGTACAACATCTCATGCGTCCCCTGCCAAAGCGCCTTGCATTCGCGCTTGAGTCACTCGCAAGCAATTTCAACGCGACCGTATCTCTGGAGGCATTATTCACCGGGAAACACGTGGAAAAAATGTTCAACGAAGAAATGATGGCCGAGTACGCGGCTATGAAGCCCTATCTACCGGCTCATGCGCGCGCAATCCTCGATATCGGAGCCGGAGTCGGAGGTATTGACATATTGCTTGGCAAACATTACGAAGCAGACCACCCCATGATCTATCTGCTTGACAAGACCGAAATGCCGGGCAAAGTATATTACGGCTTGCGGGAGAAGGGATGTTTTTACAACTCGCTCGGGCTTGCCCGCGATCTGCTGGTAGAAAACGGCATCAGGCCCGAACAAATTTGTTTGCAGGAGGCCACGGAAGACAACCGCATTATCTCCGATACGAAATTCGATCTTATCGTCTCGCTCATCTCGTGGGGATTTCACTATCCTATTGCGACCTATCTTGATCAGGTGTATGAGAAACTTGCCCATAGTGGTGTGGTGATCACGGATGTGCGCAGGCATGGCGATGGAATTGCCCTGCTCCAGAAAAAATTCGGTAAAATAAAAATTATGTTCGAAGCACAAAAACACGTGCGCATTGTTGCGTGGAAACAATAATGAAAAGTACCCATAGTATACAAACACTCACGATCGTATCAATTTGTATACTTACATCAGCGGCATCATAACATGGCAAAAAAACTTATCATCCTCCGGCACAACACTGGTAAGGGCGGCCATGGGCGGCTTGCAAACCAGCTCTGGAATTTTATGGGCATCTATGCTTATGCCTTGGAGCGCGGGTATCACCTGCAGGACTATTCTTTTTTTGAATACAGCCACTATTTCAAAATTCCCCCCGTTCAGAATCGCCTGATTCGATGGCTTTTTTTCTCGCCATTTCCTTTTCTTGAGAAAAAGCTCGGGCATACGCGGGCAACTATTTTTGTACGCAAAATCTATAAACCGTATGTCATTGCCACCAAACTGCTTTGCGGCAGCGCAATACTTGAATCCCACAACTCTCCGGATATCGCCGGCATTTTTTACCTTCCCCCGTCCAAGCCGGTCAAGCCCGAACTTACCGCACTTGAGCAAAACCAACGCATGAGAAACATATATTTTGACGGCTGGCTTTTCCGAAATCCGGTCGGCGCCTTGAAATACCATTCGAAGATTACCGGTTACTTCAAACCAAAAGACCGGACGCTTCAGGCCGTTGCGACATTTCTTGAGCCATTCCGAAAACAGTACGACCATTTGGTGGGCGTGCATATCCGGCAGGATGATTACAAAACATTCAAAGGAGGCCGGTATTTCGTGGAGCAAACCCGTATCCGGAAGATTCTCGATGAATATCTCCGAGAATTTGGGAAAGATTCGCAGCGCACCTGTTTCATCATTACCTCGAACGGCCCAGTCGAACAGGACACGTTTGCCGGACTTAACATCACCGTAAGCAATTTGGATTTTATTGAAGATTTATTTTTACTCTCATCATGCAATGCCGTTATCGGCGCGGACTCAAGCTTTGGAAGCTTTGCCGCATACTACGGCAACATACCACATATTGTTTTTCAAAATGGGCCAGTGGATTGGCAGTACTACGCGGGAAAAACCAAATACTTCTGGAACAAGTACTGCACACTGGTACATTTTTAATTTTTTTAGTATGCTTATCAGCATGATGATACCCAACAAAGCGATCAAATATATCCTATTCCAACGAACCGAGTATCTGCTGTCCATGAAAAGCCCGATCCTCAATCGCTTTGTGATCCGCGTACCTTCGCGGATGTACAATCTGGCAGTCATGCTGGAGGCGCTGCTCACCAAGCCGCGGGTCAGGCGGCTGTTTGAGGAGGATATGGAACGTGAGTACAAAATCCTACAGCCGCATCTGCCGGACCACAGCCACGCGATCCTTGATATCGGCTGCGGCGTTGCTGGCATTGATGTACTACTCTATCAGCATTACCAAAAAAAGAACCAGAGCCCAGACATCTATTTGCTCGACAAAACCGAGATGCCTAAAATGGTCTATTACGGCCTGGAGCAAAATGGATGCTACTATAACTCACTTGCCCTTGCAAAAGAGATGCTGGTAGTTAACGGAGCCGACCCGAAACATATTTTCCTTCAGGAAGACAGAGACGACCATGTGATCGATTTCAAAACCGAATTCGATCTTGTGATCTCGCTCATCTCATGGGGTTTTCACTACCCCATCCGGACTTATCTCGACCAGGTCTACACACTACTGGCACTGGGCGGCATGCTCATTCTTGACGTACGCAAAGGCACCGAAGAAGAAATCAAACAAAAATTCGGTAATGCGACGATAATCTTTGAAGCCCGGAAATACTTCAGAGTCGTGGCGCGAAAATGAAGCTTATCTATCTTACCTCAAAAAATTATCCGGCAAGCACTGCCGATCATGTGTATGTCCTCGAGCTCGCACGGGGATTTTTTCACGTACTGAGGGGTGATTTTCTGTTGGTCGTAGCACACAGTACATCGGATGACCTCAGCAACTTGCCTATCTATAAAGTTGGCTGGCCATATAGCAAATTCCGGACGATTTTTTATTTTTGCTGGCTTCCCTGCTTCGTGATTTCACACAAATATTATGGACGCGACTCCATATTTTTCTCAAACGACCCAAATCTCCTGCTCGTGCTTGTCTTTTGGCGGCTCATCTTCGGCTATCGCATTGTCTCAGACTGGCACATGCTTTTTAACGACTGGCGAGATTCTTTTCTCATGCGAAAAAGCGATGGCCTGATCGCCACCTCACAAAAACTAAAAAAGGCAATCATCAAAACATCCGGCATCAGCGAGAAAAACGTCTGCGTCGCATACGGAGGTATTGATCTTTCGCTCTATAAGTCGACGGATCAAAAATCAACGCGCGCACTCCTTGGCCTGCCCCAAGACAAATACATCGTAGCATATGTTGGATTCTTTAAAACACTCGGTATGGAAAAGGGAATCAAAACCATGATCGAGGCCCTCCCGCTCCTGGATAAAAATATCATCATGCTTTTTGTCGGCGGAAGCGATCAGGAAATCACAGAATACCAAAATGTCGCAGAAAAATTGCACGTTGCCAGCCAATGTATTTTTGTTCATAGGAAAAAACCATCAGAAATTCCGCCATATGAGCAGGCAGCCGATCTCCTCTCCATCCCCTATCCGGATCTGCCGCACTTCAGAGATTACGGCTTCCCTATGAAAGTATATGAGTATATGGTAAGCCGCCGACCGATTGTTTATTCAAAACTTGAGCTTGTCGAAGAGGTAATTGCTGATTGCGCATTCGGATTTATCCCCGGCAGTGTGCCCGATTTTGCCCGTGCAGTGCAGGAGGCAATATCCCATCCGGACAAGGCAAAAGCATACACCGAATCAGCATATGTCAAAATACGGGATTATACATGGGATAAAAAAGCTGTCCGGATTATTGGTTTTCTTACTGCTTCTTTTTCCCGATGATATAGAGATGCGCGGCCACGGCATCGGCTCCGGGCATGCTCATACATAAGAGGTCAAGGTACTTGAGAGGCCCCAATATAAGCATGAAGACGTGCGCCAGAATCGGCGCTGTTTTCTTTGATCCGAAAGCGAAAATCACGCCAAGCCAATAGGCAAGAAACATGAGAAAGGCGCTCCATGGCCCGGATCGCACGCCGCTCTCGACGATCTCAAGATCTGGGAAAAGCGCCTTAAGCCCGCTGATAGTCCAGCGGTTAAAATCGTCTGGAGAGGCGTGATACGGATGCACGAATGGCGCACTCACATAGAGCAGCCCCCCTGGTTTGAGTACACGAGACATTTCAGCCGCAACCTTGACCGGATCCGCAACGTGTTCGAGTAGTGACTCGCTCACCAACCCATCAACCGTGCCGGTGGGAAACGGAAGAGCTGACGCATCCGCCACCACGTCAACTTCCGGAAATGGGTACACGTCAATGTTGATAAATTCCTCGCCGAATCGTTCCGGCCCTGATCCCACATCAAGAAGAATCGGGTGATCCGGCAAGAGCGGAAGGATTTTTCGCGGACCATTGCGTATCATAAGCACCGGACAAAAAAGATGCCAGATGCCATAATACAGTTTGGGAAATTGCTTAAGAAATGATTTGAGCCAGTTAACGCCTGATAGGTGTTCTTCGGTATTTAACTCAAATACGGCCGACGCAATCAATAATGGCCTGCCGGCATAATCAACGGCAAAACTGCCATGCTCGGGACAAAGATAGCCCATAGTAAATGCGTTACGGCAAAACGGACAACACAAAAACGCTGAAGCATCCTTGGGAACATGGGAAACGGGTTTTCGAAGGTAGAGAAGCCGATCTCCGGCCAATACAATCAGAGCTTTGATGCCGTCGCGATAACGAATCTTCTTTCCTTGCGCAGCCTGCCGAGGATTATGCGATATCGGCACCTCTCCTATGGACAGTCCTCTGCGCGCGAGAGCTGCGGTAAAGAGAAGTTCTGATTCAAAACCTCCGGCGCGAAAGTCAGATGCGGCTGATAGGGGAAATAATTTGTAGCAGGTCCATGCGTCGGTCAGGGAAAGGCCGTACATTATATTGAGCAGTTTTGTGATCATCCATACCCCCAGGCGTGGAATCAGAAATCCTTTTCGCTTTTCTTTGTGCAAATTGCGCGACCCGTAAATCACGTCTCCTCTGCCCTCTTCAAGCCCTTTGATCATGCGGGGAATCTCATTTGGATCATACTCAAGATCGGCATCCTGGATGAGCGCGTAGTGCCCACTTGCCTCTTGAAGTCCGCGCCGAACCGCCGAACCCTTTCCACCATTCTTCTCCTGCGGGATCACCATAATGCGACCAGGGTATGCCCGCAGAATATTCAAGGTGTTGTCACAAGAACCATCGTCAATCACAATGATCTCTTTTTCCCAAAATTCGGGCAGTCGCACATGTTCAACCCGATGAAGCAGTTCACGGATCGTTTCTTGTTCGTTATAACAAGGAATGATAATAGAGAGTTTTTTAAGCATGGATCAAAGACATAAAATTCATAAGTCGCTTGCCAAACCGCGCAAGCGCATAGACGGCAAATGTGAGGATAAGCGCGTTGACCGGTATCCGGAAGCGGGCATTCACGCCAAGTCCGTTGATCATCGTGGTAAAAGCGAAATAAAAAATAAGGAGTACAGATGTAACCGCGGGTATGGCAAAACCCCGATGCCGAAAAAATATAAAGATACCGCCAAAAAAGAATAGTGCGGAGAGAATCCACGCCACGCGAGCAGTCAGGATAAGAATAGCCGGTGAAACGACAACCGCATGCAGTAAACGGACAAAAGCCGCGGGATCTTTTAATGCGACAAGGAATACCGGACCCTTGATCGCAACCGCCGGCTCAATGCCCGCATGCTGGAGCACGGTAGCCATGCCGTCGTGCGTGAAGAACGTGACAAGCGTGATGCCTGCCGACTTCATTAGTCCCACCGGATATTTTTTCAGTTCCGCAACAGCACGGTCTCGAAACATCCGCGACGTGGCCAGTGTGATCGTGTTGGTGTCAAGATTATGCTCTTCAGCGATCCACTGTTTCAGTTCAGTTGCAAAATCAGTTCCTTTGTCAAGACTGCGAACCGATGGCACCAAATATACCATAAGATTAAAACTCGGCTGCGCGCTCATGCCCGCCACTCCAAACGCATAATAGTTACGGACAAGCCACGGAGTAGTCGCCGTAGCAAACACAAGCAAAAATACCGCAAGATGCCCGAACAGTTTCCGCGACAGACGATCTCGCCAATACCACACAAGCCCCAAAGGTAGGAGGATCGGCAGATATTGCACGGTCGGCTTTACCAGCGTTGCCATGGCAAGCATGAATCCCGTGCAAGCGCTCCACCATAATGACGGCGTTTTTAGATATCGGAAAAACAAAATAAGAAATAACAGAAAAAGCGTGGTAAAAACAGTTTCCGTATAAAAAATAAAAGAGAGAAGCATGGAATACGGCTCAAGAGCAAGCGCATATCCCACCCCAAAACTCATGCGCCGCGACTCAAGAATACGGCGGCTTACCATCATGCCCAGCAGCGGGATCAAACTTCCTACAAGCATCTGAACTATCATTACAACCCAATAGCTTCCAGTAAGGTACAACGGCAATGCAAGAAAAAGCGGGTAGGCCGGCGGGCGCAAAGGATTGGGCAGATACGGAGGATAACTTTCTCCGGTAAACCCGTGCCCCTGGCTTATGTTTCTGCTGATTTCAAAGTATCCGTCATCTCCATGAATGGTACTGATCAGATTGCTGCCCTCTGCATGAAAACTTATGCCAAACAAAATAAGACGCGCAAGAAGGGCGACCAACACAAGTATAACCTCGGCCTTATGTATTTTTATCCAAGAAAAATTACGCCTCATGGCATTCTTTGTACTTTTTTCCTGAACCGCATTGACACGGTATTTCTTTTAAAAAATTGCTCAAGAGCCATGAGCTGGACTGCACTTTTCCTCCGTATCCCACGTTAAAAACCATATCGCATCCGATGCTTTCGCAAACCGAGACCTCGGGTATATTAGTTTTAATCCGATCGCCGCCATTGGCAAAAATATGCGGCTTCAATTCCTTAAGTTCTTTACATACACTCATATCCTCGGGATTCTCCGAATGGCCAGTGATCAAAACTCGGTCTACGTCGCCTAAGCTTTCAATCACCTCTTTGCGCTCTTGTTCCGACATAAATGAATACCCCTTCTTTTTCTTCAGCCAGTTATCATTATTCAAAATCACTACCAACTCATCGCCAAGTTTTTTCGCCTCGCGAAAAAGACGCGTATGCCCGGAGTGAATAGGATCGAATCCACCGCTTACTGCAACAACAACTTTTTCATTTTTCTTATCAGACTGTTGTGACATCATATATCTTTTATTATTTTTTAATGAAATCAAGAATAATTCGTGCGCGCTTTTCCCACCTATACCCCTGTACTTCGGCAAATGCGCGTGCGACAAGAGCGACTGCGCGTTCAGGCTGTTCAATCGCCATACGTATTCCCGCGGCAAGAGCGACTGGATCATCCGGTGCCACCAAAACGGCGCTCTCGTCATCCACGATCTCGGTAATTGAAGGGATGCGGGATGCCACGATGGGGCGCCTGCTCGCCATATATTCAAAAAGCTTCATCGGCGAAGTGTAATATTTAGAAATATCTTCTTTGGCCGTGTTTGGAAGCACCAGCACATCTGCTGCCTTCTGCCAAAGCGGCATTTCTTCGTGCGGACGGTAGCCCTCTATCCGTATCTTCGGATTGCTCCCATATCGCTCACGAAAACGCATAATATCGTCGCCGGAGCCCCCGATAAACACAACCATAAAGCCATCCGGAAGGTAATGTGCGGCTTCCGCCAGCGTATCCACGCCTTTCCAAGCGAACAAGCTTCCCGTATATATAACCATATATCGCTTATGTTCCAGATGCAAGAGGCGCCGCGCCTCCTCTTTGGCCACTGCAATATCGAAAAGCGCAATATCAACGGCATTGGGCTGATAGAGCACCTTGGGCGCATTTTGAGCAAAGAGCCCCCGAAACTTCTCCACTTTCCATTTATTGTGAATCAGGATCCAGCGCATGCGCCGACAAAAGCGGCCAAACAAAAAAAGTTTGCTCCCAGGAAAATCATGCATTTCATAAAAAACGTCCGAAAAGCGGAGCGAGGCAAGCCAGAGCGGCATAATCTCGTTTGAATAGATAATATCATGTTTACTTGCGTGTCGCAGCAGATACCAGCATGAGCTCACGGCAAACACAAACGAAACGAGAAAAAAATTAATCACATCCGGAATCTTCCACCCACAACCATCCAGTACCGAAAGAAAAACCACAGAAAAGTTTTTGCGGATGCCATAATGCTCAAACGGATCAACGAATAAACGCCCGATGCGCCGGGGTACCAACAGCGTCACGTCCATCCCCTCGGCCGCAAACACCTCGCAGCTTTTCGCAACAAAAAGCGCCGCAGCTTTTTCGCTCGGAAACCTGCCCTGATATATGACAAACATTTGTTTTGGTTTTTCACTCACGACGTTTTGAGAATCGCAATGATTTTTCCGATCAACCCCTCGACACGATGATGCGCTACCACGATTGAGCGCATGGATTGTCGGAGATGCAATAAAGATGCCGGGTCCATTCGCATGAGGGCCATGAGTTTTTTGGCAAGATCGGCCGGATTCTTTTTTTCAAACATGAGCAGATCATGATATCCACCCAACACTTCCACATACGCCTCGTTGCATGTCAATACCGGAAGGCCGGTTGCCATTGCTTCAAGCCCGGCCTTATCCAAACTGCCGGTCAGACCCGGATTTACAAAAATATCTGCTTGCCGGAGATATGCCAAAATGTCTTTATGCGGCACTCCGCCGGTAAATCTGACAAACTTTCCCAAATTTTTCTCATCAACCATGCGATAGAGGCACTGTGCATATAACTCCTGCTCCTCACGCCCGGCACCGCCGATAATATCCGCTTCAAACTTTTCGTTTGCGCGCGCAAGCAACTCAAGCGCTTGGATCAGCGTTGCCTGATCTTTTGCCGGAGAAAGCCGGCCGATCATAATGATCTTCGGCATTTGATTTTCCAATCGCGCAATAGGAACCCCGATGTACGTCGGGGGTGCAAAGTAATCAGTATCAATCCCCTGTCCGACAATCCGTACTTTTGCACTCCTGATCCGAAAACCGCTTGCGGTAGACGTAAACACAACATCCGTCATTGTTTCCGCAACACGCAAAGATGCGCTTACTGCGCCATGTGCGTACCACAAAGATATTTTTTTCCCAAGCACGCGCCACCCCAGCCACCCCAGCACCACATAGATCTGATTCATGTGCACGAACACCGCATCGTAGTCATTTCGCTCGCGCCAGATAAAATACCAAAAACGCAGCACGTACCTGACACGGGACTGCCAGTGTTCCTTGCCCAGAGACAGCACTTTTACATTCCGTGGCAGATGGTGCGTCCCTTCTTCAAGGCAGATAACTGTCAGCGCCTCGCACCGCATGGCAAATTCCTCAATCCACCGGTGCATAAACCCCAGCACCTGGTCATGCTCATCAACTTTTTGCGTGATAATCAGTAATTTCATATTGTGAAGTCAATACTGTATGGTAACCGGCAACTCTTGACATGTTCTACTGTTCTGCTATGATGTACTTATCACCAACAGAAAAGATCACCCCATGGGATCCCGTCCCCATGGGGCCTTTTCTTTGTATAGGCCAATAATTCCTGCAAATCATTCATAAAACGCAGGAACGGACGAAACATTTTAAACTTTAATAGGGCGGAAAACTTATTCCTGTTGAGGATGAGAACAGCTTTTAGTTTATTTTGCTCCGCGAGATACTTTATCAGACAATGGAAATCGCCATCTCCGGTAACTATTACCGCCTTTTTGTAATTTGGAAATTCAATCATTGCCTGTAAGACCAGTTCTGCATCGCAATTGCCTTTTGTCGTCCCATCATGGTATTTGAGCGTCGGTTTAAAAATACAGATGAAACCGGCTTCTTGCAGTGATTTATACAAATCATTATTCCCTTCAATATACCCAATGAACAAAAAAGCTTTCATAACTCCATAATTCTCGGCAAGATATATGCGGAAACGACTAAAATCAAGTCGCCATCCTAAATCACGGATGGCAAGATTAACATTCTGGCTATCTATGAAGGCGTGGTTATTCGCGTTGTCTCTGTGTTTCCGGTTCATATAATTTTTATGTTACGCACCCCTCAAAATTTTTTCGGTATAATTTCAGATACTCGGTCTCGCTTTGCGGTTTTATTTCGGCGACTGCGCGGCGGCCTGCGTCGGCAAACGCGCAGCGTTTTTCCGAATGGCGGTACAGATCGAGAACTGCATCAAGAAACGCATCTGTATCTCCAACCGGAACCACGCGGCCGTTGGCGTTGTCATGGACTACTTCTCCGGCCAGCCCTACATCGGTCATCACGAGCGGCAGACCCGCAGCCATCGCCTCTATGGCAACTAAAGACCACCCCTCATAATTTGACGAGATCAGCAATGCGTCAAAACATTGGTAGAACGAAGGAAGATCATTGCGCCACGGTTCTATGATAACATTTTTCTCTAATTTGTAATTTGTAATTTGTAATTTGTAATTTTCTTTATCCGGCCCGTCACCAACCAAAACGAGTACAGCGGCAGGTTCCTGCTTTATGAACTCGAGCATCATCTTAATCAACATGCTAAAATTCTTTTCTTTATCCACAAACCGCCCCACGGCAATCATCCGAAACACATACTCTTTCAGACGAGCCAGATCTTCTGATCGAGGTGCCTGTCCGCCTCTGGCGGAAAATGGTTCACGATCGGTAAATATCGGCAACACGAAAATCCGCGATTCCGGAATATGAAGTTCGGCTATCAAGGAGCGCTTGATCCGCCGACTTACCGCACGCACGCAATCCGCACGCGGAAGCAAAAATCCCGCGAGCAACGCGCGGAGGTATTCCTTCCACGAGGCGCGCCAATACCATGGGCTTAACATATCGGTATGCACCTGCAGCTGCAGCTTGATGCCAAAACGACGGGCAATGCGATATGCGATAAATCCGACTTCGTCCGGCGCCTGTGCGCTCACCACATCAAAATGCACGCGCCTTGCAAGCGTGCGCGCCGTTGTGTAGATCCGCCATCGGCGGAGCAACGGATTGCCAGCAGCAGGATACAGGAAAAAATGGCCGCAGAAAACCCCGATTGCTTTTTTGCGCTTTGAAACGGAATGCTCGTCCGGCGAGCGTGGAGTTTCACCAAAGCAAAAAAGTGATTGGGGTTTTCGTGCTTTGAAACTGGCAGTCATTACCACCACATGCAGCTCGTCGAAAAGCTCCGCATAGCGCTCCATGCGTTTTCGCACGTTGCTTCCCACAACGCAGATATTCGGATCTTGGGCCAGCATTAAAATTTTCATACATTTTTGAGCAATGTTGCAATTTCTCCAAGCATGCGTTCAGGTGAAAACGAAAGTACTTTTTCTTTGGCGCGCTTGACCAATGCATCTCTCAAATTTTTATCAGCCACGATACGCTCTACTGCCACGCGCATCTCGCCCACGTTGTTATATTCAAAAAACATTCCTGTCTCCCCGTCGCGGATAAGTTCCTCATTTCCTCCGGCCCGCGTCGTGCAGATCGGAATGCCCATTGCCATTGCTTCAAGCAGCGTATGCGAGAAACCCTCGTAGCCCGTGTTCAATATAAACACATCGCCGGCAACAAATGTCGCAAGCATGTCTTCATGGGACAAGCTGCCGACGAGCGAGATAACCGTGTCTGCGCTCCGACTTGAGTCCGAGATTTTTTGAGCAAGGTCTTGATACTCCGGACCGCTCCCGATAATCATAATACGAATATCCGGAATATCCTGCTGCAGGACTTTGCTAAGCTCAATGAGCGCGTCAAATCCTTTCCACGGTACCAGCCGGCCTACGGAAACGAGTACGGTTCCGGTATACCCTAATTTTTTTCGCGCCTCGTCTCGTGAGAGAGTTCGGCCGGGCGGATCAAAAGCATTATAGATCACCTCAATACGTTCCGGCGCAATACCCCATTGTATTACCACGCCCCGCAGGTATTCGCTCGGCACCACTATTCGCTTGGCGCGGCTCGCGCTCCACTTTTGTAATCGGCGAAGCATCTCCACTTTCCATCCGTACTTTTTTTTCAAAAATTCATCCAGCCGGTCAGAAACGCCGAACCGCTGGCTGCCCTGCTCCCACGCATAATCCCCCACGATCTTGAGCACAAACTTTTTATGCAGGAGCAGTGCGGCAACGGCGGCGGGAACCCCGACCGAAACAGGATCTTGGCTGAAAATAATATCCGAACACATGCCTTTCCAAAATACTTTCCAAAAGTACGCGACATGGCGGATCAATTTCGGGAGACGCCGCACCGTGCGAAACGGGAGCACGGTCACCACAAGTCCAAATGCGGGCAACGCATCTTGCAAGAGTTTGCTGTACGTTGCAGGTCCGCCTATCTCTGGCGGGAAAAGACCCGTGGTAATAAGTATGCGTTTGCGGACTGACAGGGATCGCTCAAAAATATCCGCATACTTTTTTGCGATTGAGTTCCAGAGAAAACGCTCCTGCAGCATTTTTTTCCCGTTCTCGACGATTGACTGGCTCAACCGCGAATCCTGCAGCAAGCGCATTATTTTTTCCGCAGCATCGTCCGGATCATCGACTTTTGCAAACAGCCCAGTTACCCCGTCAATAATGATATCGGCAATCCCGCCTACCGGAGTTCCAATAATGGGAAGCCCGGCCGCAAGCGCTTCCACAAAAGAAACTCCCATGCCTTCGGAACGTGAGAGACGAACAAAAATTGTTGCATTATGCAGATATACCGGAATTTTCTCAAATGGAACGCTTCCGAAAAATTTGACTTCATGTTCAACTCCGAGATCCTTGGCAAGCCGCTCAAGCGCCAATCTGTCCGGCCCATCTCCGATAATATGGCATTGGAGCGGTTGCCATTTCATTCCAGACTTAGTCTCCTTAGAGACTAAGTCTGGAATGATCTTCTTGACGACAGCAATTGCGCGGATGAGCGTATCAATACCGTTTTTCTCCACTAAGCGCGATATGGTGACAATAACGGGAGCTGTTGTTTTTCGCAGATGCGTTTCGGGTGCGAATTCTTCAATGGCAACGCCGTTGTGGATCGTGTCAATTACGCCCCGATAGCCGTAGGCGCGAGCCACGTCTCCAAGATAAGACGAGATAACGGTGACTCTGTCCGCAAGGCGCAGCATTTGCCGGAGTGCAAAACCGATCATGCCGAACCGGCCCGATGCAAGGCGGCTATCTCCATACCCGTATTGAATGTTGAGAATAAAAGGACACCGGTGCAACAGCATTTTGCACAACATGGCGGCAATTGAACCTTGTGAAATATCCACTCCCCATAATATTGCCTTGTTTCTGGCGCCAATACTCCGCCATGCGACAATGCATCCTAAAAACAGCAGGAGCCATTTATCAAAGCCCCAGCCTATGCCTACGCGAACCACTTTTCCTTCGGGACGAATCTCGCATTTTGGAAGACGCCGGGAGAATCTGGCGGTCACAATACAGATATCAAACTTGTCTTGAAGCCGCCGGCTTATTTCCTGAATTGCGGTCTCCACGCCACCCACAAACGGATAGTGCGAGGTTGTGAAAATGATAAGTTTCCTTTTGTCGTGCATCGGCATATATACATTGTCATCAGATCAAAAAACGTTTCAATACAAAAAATCCCAGAGCGCCGAGCACGCTTAATCCGATTGCTCCGGTAAACATCCTTCGAGATGATAAAGAAAATCCCGTTGCTATTACCGCGGACTTCGTATTCATTTCTGCTATACTTTTTTCGGAGCTGTCCGGCATATTGGATCCGATAGCCAGAGTTTCTTTTTTTTCTGCCTGCTTGGATTTGATCTTCTCAACAGGTAACATTTCGCTCACCGTTTGCACCATGCGAGTTGTGGTTGCGGCCGGAATCCCGACAGGCCGCGATGATGTTGATGCCGGAACATAGGTAAACGCAACCGTGCCGTTCGGATATTGAATGGTGAGCGGATACGACGTCTCATCCTGCAAGAGTCCGGTCACGGCATTTGAGAGCGAGAGTTCGCCTGCCGCGGCAATTTTTGTCTTAGATGGAATAAAAAACTGCTTGCCCGCCCTATCCTCAATGATCCAGCCCCCTATGTCGCTCTCCACATTGAGGGGATTTGCAAGCTGTATATACCCATCCCTGCCCTCTACAACGCGGCTCGCGCTCATTTTGTTCGCAAGCACGCGCACCGTCGCATAATCCGACGAGGCATATTCACCCGAAGATACGTGCAGTCCTACGATATACGTACCCGGTATGCGAAAGATATGCGTTGTTGCTTTTCCCTCCTGGGTCTCGCCATCGCCAAAATTCCACCAAAACCGGGCAGTATCAAGCGGTTCTTTTTTAAGTCCGACCGCAATGCCTTTGAAATCAACCAGAGAACCGACCGTAACCGTCTGATCCGGACCCGCATCAACATTGATCTGCACGTTGGAAGAGACCCCGGATGAAGACGATGACGGCGGCGGGGAAGGAGGTGGCAATGGCGCGGGCGCTGGGACAGGAACGGCTCCGACGCTACCGGTCGGAGCTCCGACTCCGGAGGACGTAGGAGACGATATGGTAATCGCCTGACTCACTGTCCATGATGTTCTTGATTCTCTGCCTTGCGCTTTTATCTTAAGTATATGAGACCCGGCATTGGAATCTCGATAATAAAAGGTGCGGTTTGCCGTGCCTTTGCTCATCACCGTACTCACCGGATTTGCGCTTGCATTCAAAAACATTCCGGTCAAAGACGTTGATGAAAATTCCAAATCAATGGTCTCCTCGCTTTTGATTTCCGTGCCGTTTGCGTCTTGCGCCTGAATGGTCAGAGTACCCGAGAGCACACCGGGCCGTACGGTCTGCGGATCTGTCGTAAACACAAAACGCGCGATTCTGGAAGCGGCAAAGGCGCTTCCAGCGAACAGCAAGATGCCGACAAAAAAGAAAACAAGATTACTTCGCGTTACGCTCATATAGGCGCACGAGCGCTTTTTGAAGATTGGCATCATTCGGATTTGCCGCAATTCCCTGTTTCAAAACCGCTTCGGCTTGTGCCGCCTTCTCTTTATAGAAAAAGGCGTAGAGATCAGAGAGGCCGAGGTAGCCCATGGCGTTCTTTGGCTCCACTTTAATAGCATTTTGGTAATTCTGTTCCGCTTTTGGATAATCTTTCAGATAGTTCGTATACAAATCTCCAAGATTGAGAAATGAGGTTGCTTCGGCCGGGCGCGCCACGGTCACATACAGCCAGATATCGCGGCTGCCTTCGTAATCCTCAATTGCCTTTTTAAGGAGCGCTACCTGCAGCCACGCCGCAATATATTCAGGATTGTCTTTGACCATCTTGGCATACTTGCGGATATCCAGAGAGAGCTGATCTTTGCGCTGCGCGTTCATAGACTGCAATACATTCTGACTGAACCTCGCTTCATCAAGGGGCCTGCCGCGATAAACAGGCACGGACCGGTTTTGGGGAGTCCCGGTCGGAACAAG
The DNA here is from genome assembly GCA_964371935.1 of uncultured Candidatus Saccharibacteria bacterium. Classification (GTDB taxonomy): domain Bacteria; phylum Patescibacteriota; class Minisyncoccia; order Sungbacterales; family HO2-52-23; genus JACQRW01. The sequence continues at coordinate 40,131 of CAYJOT010000002.1, forward strand.
AGCATTGCTCTTATTTTGCGCGTTATCAGGCGACGAGGTCGCGGCCTGATTACCGGACTGTTCTGCCAGCGGCATTGTCGTGGATTCTGCATCTTGACTTCCCTGCGGTGAATTCAGGGCAGGACGAAAAATCCTTTCCCAAAAGGCAAATCCAACAACAACTAACAGCGCAATAACAACGCCAATAATGATTTCTTTATATTGCATATATGCAGTGTATCATGACTTTCTCAAAAGAGTCAATAACCGTAATGGGGCTGTTGCTGAATGTCATCATGACAATCCAACAAAACAACCCCCCGACATTACATCGGGAGGTTGTTTCTCACTGCTACCGCCACAAGGATGCGATAGAGCAAGTATGCTATCTTACTGCGACTGCAAGCTTTCCTGTGTCGTACCGATTGCAGGCAGACCCTTGACTTGATATCCGTTGGTGAAATCAAGATCCTGGATCGTGTTCTGCGTCGTGGTAGACACCGGCGACCAGATAAACGCGTTGTTCGTGTCTGCGTCTACCGAGCTGGTTACCGCTGTGCTACCTTGGCTTCCTGCTTTCGACATGAGCGTTGCGGTGTTTACCGGATATGCCGAGTCACCTCTCAAGTTAACCGTAATGGTATCCTTGCTGTTGGTGTTTGTCGAAACATTTGCCGCGGTTGCGCGAAGCTGGAAGTAGCGCGTTGAACCGTTCGGAACGATATAGGTTGTCGTTGCGCTGCTATTGCAGCTTGTCTTGTCAGGATAGATTGAGATCGTTCTTGGACCCGCTGCCGTTGAAGACAATCCGTTGAAGCAGGTGCCCGCGTTTACCAAACCGGTTGCGGAGAACGTTGAGTCAACCGTTGAGTATCCGGAGTCGGTGTAGGCATACACTGCATACGCGGAAGTCGTTGCCGCAAGCGACGAGGAGCCGATGGCAAACGAGAACTTATACAGTGCTACATCGTTGTTCGTTGCCTTGACGCTAAACTTGTAGAGGATATTATCAGCCTTTGAGCTCAAAATCTTCTCTGCGGAGCTTAGCGGGATATAGGTAACTATCGGATATCCCCTCATGATACGCACTCCGGCTGATGCCGTGTCCCCGCCTGTCAGAGTGATCGTAGCGCCTGATGCGACACCGGTTCCGTAGTTGCCGTTGATACCGTTATTGTCTCCATCATAGTCGACTCTCAAGAGATCTCCGGATGCGGTCAAGTTTGCGGAGGGACCGATTGCCGAGATATCGCCCTTTATAACTAAGGTCTTAGATCCGCCTTTTGGAATGCGGAACGCGCCTGCCGCGATCAAACTTGACGTTGCATTGTCTCCTGATCCGAATGATGCGGTGCCAACAAGCGTCATGGTATCGGCATCAAACAGAGATACTTTGTTATCAGCCAAATCGTTCGGGGTGTTTGAAGCAACGCCGGTCAACTGCAATGCGATCTGCTTGACATCAATGTCTTCGTTCACCGCGCTGTACTTCACGCGCGCCAATTCAACTCCGGTCGTGCCTCCTGCCACGATTGCGTAGCCGGGGCTATTGGTGTCAAGCACGGTTGAGAGTGATCCGCCCGATGATGCGGTCATCTGCTGACCAGCCGCATCGGTGAATGTCTCGGTAATGGTCTGCCCGCTATCCAAGCCAGTGACTCCGGTAAAGCTGTTGTTCTGTCCGGCATCAATACCCCACTGGTACACTCCGGTTGATCCGCTGCGGACATCGCACTTCATCGAGAGCGTCTTTGAGGTTCCCTTGGTTAAGACCAAGCCAGTTCCGTCAAAGATAATACTCGTTGAAGATGCGGTGTCGCCCGTTGCCGGATTCTTCTTATTGTTGCTGTTTACCGATGTAGCGCCGTCGTAGAGCTGACAATTGGTCAGATCATTGCGGTTACCTGATACTGCGTTGAAGTAGAGCGGGATAGATACCACGCGCACATCTTCTCCTGATGCTGTTGTGTCAAAGATGTAGCGCGCAAATTCAAACTGATTCGATCCCGCGATCACGGTTTGCGCAACCGGTACGGTTGCAATGCCTACCGTCAAGGCCCCGGTCTTTACCGTCATGGTGTTGAACGAGATTGCCGCTGCCGGTGTTGCCGTGATCGAGTTGCCGCTGTTCTGACCCTTTGCCGAGGCAAAGTCAGTGCTTGGCGTGGTTGATGCCTGGATCGTGACGTTATTCGTTATGTCAGATCCCACCTTGCCTTTAAGGGTATAGGTGCGAAGACCAACCGGGAACGTGATGCTCGTTGAGAACACCAGTACGCCGTCTGCTGAACCGGCCGTATCGGTTGTGTCTGATGCGTTGCCGTCAACAGGACCTGCGACTATACTGCCGTTTTCATCAACCAAGGAAACTGTGGTGAGGTCGTCAACATCCATGCCGGTTCCTTCGCCGCCAAGCGTTACGTTGAACGCCACTTTGTTGACCGTGATCGGCTCACCCTTGACATCGGTCGTGAATGCTCCCAACGGTACATTGTTTACGTTTACGGCAATGTTTTGCGCTGCTACCGCGTTTGAGGTGGAGACACTAATCGTGCCTGCCGATACCGTGACCGTACCGCCGGCATACCATGGATCCTCACTTGAAGTGAAGTTCGGGTTGTTACGATCAGCAGCTGCCGTGCCGGTTTGCGGAGGTATAATGCCAAATCCGTAGGTCTGGCCGTTCAATCCAATATCAATCCTCTCTGCAATGTCAAACATAACGGTGCGTCCTGATCCTCCGATAATATCACCCTTGATCGAAAGTTCCTTTGAGAAGCCCTTATCAATCAGAAGCCCTTGACCGCTGTTGTCAGTGAATGTCGTAACATAATACTTGCCGTCCGAGCTCACCATCGTGTCATACGCCATACCATCTACGTATGTCTTGACGTTTGCAAGATCTCCGGATGCAACTGATCCGGTCTGATTCCAGCGAATGTACTTGAGGTATACCTTTTCCGCAGATCCCGCGGTTACGCGGACTGCTGAGAACGTGTACCCAAGATCACCGATTCTTTTGGTTACTGCCGCACCCGGATCAGTTGATCCGCGCTGCATAGTAACTGTTCCGATTGACACCGTGCTGTTATAGGTCTGGCCGTTGCCGACAATCGGCGCTGTTGCGGAAACACCAGTCACTGCCGTGGTTCCCGCGTTTACCCCGACAAGGGCAAGCTGGATAACCTGACCGTTGTAGGCAGGGTCTGCTGTCACCATGTTGCCTGCGATAATCAATACTTTTGTCGTTCCTGCCTTAACCATGACCGGTTCGTTCAGCAATGCCTGGTTAAGCGAGTTCAATGTCTTGGAACTGCCGATCTGCGCTCCGTTCTCATCCAGCAATACTACGCCGTCAAGCACCGCATTGTTGGAAGGACCTTTGCGCTCTACAGTCAAGCCGGTGATGGTTACATCGCCGTCAGCTGATGCCGTAAACTTCACGCGGGTAAACGGCACGCGTGCCGCTCCGCCTGGCGCAAGGTTTGCGACCGGCTGATTAGAATCAAGCATTACCGTGAGTCCGCTCGCTACCGGTGCTGGTGTTGCAGGCGTTCCTGGCGCTGCCGGTGTACCCGGTGTTGCAGGCGTTCCGGGTGCTGCTGGTGTTGGGGTCGGTGTTACCGCCATCATTGCGCTATATGCCGCGCGCGACTTTGATCCGAAATATCCGGATGACGGAGTAACGCCTGCTTCTTTTTGCCATGCTACGACTGCCGCTTTCGTAAGAGAACCAAAGTAGCCTGTTGCGGCTACATTCAGATGCCCTTTTGCGGCAAGTTCATCCTGGAGACAAGTCACATCATCGCCCCGTGATCCGACTGTCAGATTTCGGGTGAAGGTGCACTTTGCTCCCGTCATTGCACCGGTGCTTCCTGTATCGCGTTGCAATGCAGCAATCTGTGCCTGGAGCGCTGCGATCTGTGCCATCAGCGAGTCAATAGTCACCGTCTGGCCGACTGCGGCCAACGGCATAATAATCGCCGCTCCTGAAATCATAATGGCTGTTGCCATTGCCGCAACTTTCTTGAGGCCACGGTTGCCACCACTAAAGGATAATATATTCATAATGATTCTTTGTGTTTAACTAACAGAAACTTTCTTACGTCTTTGAACGTTTCACTTCTTACCCTTGTCGACGAGCCGGATAAGAGAGAAACATATTTTGATTTGAATAATGAAGAAGAATACTTTGGAACTCAAGTTCCCCTCATCCGTACCCCATTTGGAGACGCGAGAAGCTGGATACCAGAAACTGGAAAAAGTAATTATGCTCTCGTCTCCCCAAATGGGACACGGACTTACGGAGATCGACCGAATCTTGAACTCCAACCTGCCTGCGGTAGGCAGGGAAAGAAACCCCTACTAAAGTTGTCAATGTTCTCTCCAATCAGAATACATCAGGACTCCAGATACTTATATCATAGATACTTATATCATAAGTATACTGTTCCCGCAAGCATACGCAAGTGTTACTTAT
>CAYJOT010000002.1:44689-52490 GCA_964371935.1 uncultured Candidatus Saccharibacteria bacterium
AGATACTTATATCATAAGTATACTGTTCCCGCAAGCATACGCAAGTGTTACTTATCCACACAAATATAGTATATAGCCGCCCGCTTTATTCGACAAGTACCTCCCTGTGGATAACTAAAGCCTATCTTATATATCAAGTTTTTTCAAGTAGCGCCGAAATGCCTTGCCAATTTCGGCATGTTTAAGCCCTACTTGTACCATTGCCTTGGCAAATCCAAGCTTTTCGCCGCAGTCATAGAGAACCCCCTCATATTCATAACCATACATCTCTCCGCCCTGCTTGAGGTAAAGCTGAAATGCGCCAGTAGCAAAAAGCTCTCCTCCGGGGCCCGGCTTCATTATAGAAAGTAAGTCAAGTACCTCCGGAGTATAGATATATTTGCCGCGCGAGACAAGGTTCGAGGGCGCCTCTTCAATCTTTGGCTTCTCAATCATATCGGTCACTCTGAATGTCCGATTGGAAATCTTTTTTACGCCGACAATGCCATACCTTGAGACCATTTTTCGCGGAACTCGATCAAGGGCAAGCACCGGATTCTGATACTTATCAAAGACATTCATCAGTTGTTTCAGACACGGGATTTTAGCGTCAACTACGTCGTCTTCATATAGGACAGCGACCGGCTCATCATGTCCGATAAGATGCCGCGCCTGCAATACCGCATGCCCCGGCCCGAGCGGTTCGCTTTCACGGACATACGTAAATTTCGCAAGCGAGGAGATGGCGTGTATGCGATCCGCAAGTCCGCTTTTGCCGCGATTGCGGAGAAAATATTCAAGCTCCAAAGAATAATCAAAGTGATCCTCTATTGCCCTTTTTCCGCGGCCAGTCACAAAGATAATATCGGTTATACCGGAGACAACCGCTTCCTCGACCAGAAACTGTATGACTGGCTTGTCAATCAACGGCAGCATTGCTTTCGGCTGCGCCTTGGTCGCAGGCAAAAATCTTGTACCCAGACCGGCAACTGGAATAATAACTTTAGTCAGAGGTCTCATAATTTTAGAGAATAGCTAGTCCAGCGTTTTTGACCGTCTTGTTTGAGAATGTTCTTTTGCACAAGATCATGCAGGTCTCGCTGGATTGTCTTGGCGCTTACGCCCGCCAGCAAGGTATGGAAATCGCTGATTTTCGCCTGCGACGTCTTTTCTACAAATATAAGTATCTTTTTTTGACGATCAGTCATATTGACGTACCCGCCAGGAATGCGCTGCTTAACTTTTTGACTCCTGATCCCGGAAATATCATGCGTCTGTTCACTATAACCTACCTCGCCCGGATTCCGGTCACGATCTTGCGGAACATGGCCTCCGTCAAGTTCTTGCCTGAAAAAATGTTCAAGCAATTCATACTCGCGTTCAAGAATGGTCAGATTGATCGGCCGGACCAGCCGCATGGAGCGTGCCACGCGCAAGTATCCCTTCATGGTCTCAACCTTGGCAAGCAGGGAAAGCGCTCCGTGCTCACGGCCATCGGCATATTTATATTCGGTGACATTGCCAAAAATCTCATTTGCCTTTTCCCGCAGAGAGCGCCTGAGCGCCTCCCCCTGCGGAAAAAAATCCGTGACACGATAGAGCGCCAGAGTCAGCTCGAATGTCTTGCGATGCAATTCTTGTGAGTTCTTCATGGTATACTACTTGTCATACCAATAACCCCTTCAACTGTCAATTATGAAAAAAGAAACTCTTCGCCAAAAACAAACCCGCGCCAAAAAGATTTTTGCCCAGCTCGCACAAACGTATCCGAACGCGGGCATGATCCTCCGATATTCCAATCCGTGGGAGTTGCTAGTCGCAGTTATTCTCTCCGCGCAATGCACAGACAAGAAAGTGAATGAGGTAACTGAAAAACTTTTTAAAAAATACCGCACGCTCGACGATTATGTCCGGGCGTCCGCCAGCAAACGGGGAGAAAAAGAATTTGAGGGTATGATACACTCCACGGGTTTTTATCACGCGAAGGCAAAACACATTCTCACGACCGCAAAACTTGTGAAAGAAAAATTTAGGGGAAGCGTTCCTAAGACAATGGAGGAAATGCTCACGCTCCGTGGCGTTGCGCGCAAAACCGCAAACGTAGTTTTAGGAAACTCGTACGATGTCGTTGAGGGCATTGCCGTGGACACGCACGTGGGCCGCCTCTCCCAGCGCCTCAAACTTGTCCGAGAATCGCACGACCCGAAAAAAATCGAACAAGACCTCATGCAACTCCTCCCAAAAAAAATCTGGTTCCGCTCCACCTACCTCCTCATCGCCCATGGCCGAAAAATTTGCACCGCGAAAGATCCGCGCTGCGACGTGTGCCCGCTGAAAAAAATTTGTCCATCAGCATTTCAATTCCCAAGGTTTAAAAAAAATAACAACCTCTTACCATCGTAACGATAAGAGGTCTGAACTAACCGCGCCCGCCTTGACGGCGCGTGCTCTCAATTTTTTGACTACCGCGTCCCGAAAAACTTGATAGTCAATGTCTGCGAGTTCACACAATGTACGAGCATCTTGAGAATGAACCCATGCTCTGTCTTTTGCATCCCCACGTAAAGCGTCATCCACTCCAACTTTTAATATAGCACAAACAAATTTTTTATAGGCATCAGTGCTCATAAAACCACCTCCTTGTAGATTAAGATCTGATAAAATCATACTCTCTCTCTCTCTCTCTCTCTCTCTCAATTTGTCAAGCGTGTGTAGAAAAATGCGTGACAATGTGTCATTCTGAGCGGAGCGAAGAATCTTGTATTGTAGCGTTGAAGCCAAGAGATCCTTCACTTCGTTCAGGATGACATGAAGTGCATAAGCCCGATAAGAAGAGTCTGACGACTCTTCTTTCCATTTTCTACAACCCGGAAAACATCTGTGGATAACTTTTCTTGACGTATTTTCGCGCATCTGGGATAATAGGATCAGAAATTAGATGAACATAAATTTTCTGATTTCTCGTCTTGCAAGACATACACATTCGTTCTTTTCAGAAATTTATAATAGGCAACGAGCAACAAAATCAAAACAATTTCATTTTTTGCGAGTGAACCTGTTATATGCCAATTTATTGGCATATTGTCAGATGATTTCTTTCATCTTTTTTCAGATCTTTCAAAAAAATTCGCTGTATGCCTCTACGTTATGTATTGCATATAAGCGAACTGTTATCTCTCTTATTCTCGGTATAATTACCGCAAAACAGATGCGTAATGCCATCCTTTTGCGGACAACAAATCATTACGAATTTGTTTCGCGGTAATTATACCAAAAAAGTTTGGGCCACCGAGAGGTGGCCCTCTTTATTTTCTTAACGTTTGCGCAAATATTCTCATATCACTATCTTGGTCGATCGGTCAAGATAGTGATATAAATTTGGGAATCATTCACGAGTGTCTCGTGCCGACCGACAGACGATGTTTGACGGTAAGTTTTTTTATATGCGGGGAGATGGTGATCTTGCCATCCCTGACGCCGATCAAGATCGAATCGCCTGAAACTATTTTTCCGGAAATAATTTCCTGCGCAAGCGGATCGAGAATTAAATTCTGGATCGCGCGCTTGAGCGGGCGCGCGCCATAATTTATATCGTATCCTTTTTCCGCAATCATTTTTTTAACCTCGTCGGTGAATGCAATCAAGATCTCGCGGCTTTCCATGCGCTTGACCACCCGCGCCAGCTGGATCTCCACGATTCTCTGAATAGCCGCCGGACTCAATGATGAGAAGAAAATAATCTCATCAAGCCGGTTGAGAAATTCCGGGCGGAAGTTGCGTTCAAGCGCGCGGCGGATCCGCCCTTTCATGTCGGACTCTTTGCGCTCGCGCGTGTCTTCATTGATCGTCATGAATCCGATCTGTCCCATCTCGTGCACGAACTCGCTGCCCACGTTGGACGTCATGATGATGATCGTATTTTTGAAATTCACCGTGCGTCCCTTGGCATCCGTGAGCCGGCCGTTGTCGAGAATCTGCAAAAGGATGTTGAACACTTCCGGGTGCGCTTTTTCGATTTCATCAAAAAGGATTACCGAGTACGGGCGGTGCTTCACGAGTTCGGTCAGCTGCCCCCCTTCTTCGTAGCCGACATATCCCGGGGGCGAGCCGATAAACTTTGACGCGGTGTGGCGCTCCATATACTCGGACATATCAATGCGGATGAGCGACTTCTCGTCGCTGAATAAAAATTCCGCGAGCGCTTTTGTAAGTTCCGTTTTACCCACGCCGGTCTGCCCCAGAAACATGAATGATCCGATCGGACGGTTTTCTTCCCCGATGCCCGCGCGGGAGCGGCGCACCGCGGACGCGATCCGTTCGATTGCCTCGTCCTGGCCGATGACGCGGCGCTTTAGCTCGTCTTCCATCTTGATCAGGCGCGACGCCTCGGTCTCGATAATTTTAGTTACCGGTATTCCGGTCCAACGCGCAATCGCGGCCGCAATGTCTTCTTCCGTGACCTCACCCCGCAATAAATTCCGCGAGTTTTGCAGCTGCACCAGGCGCGTTTCCGCGTCTTCCAGCTGCGCTTCAAGCTGCGGGATTTTTCCGTACCGCAGTTCGGCGACCTTACCGAATTCGCCCGCACGCTCCGCAATATCCGATTCCTGGCGCGCTTCATCGAGATTTTTCTTGAACGCGCGCACCTCCTGGATAGTTTCTTTCTCTTTCGCCCACGTTTGTTCAAGCCCGTGGATACCTTCTTGTAGATCCGCAATCTCTTTCTCAATCTTCTTCAGCCGTTCTTTTTGTTTGCGATCCGACTCTTTTTTGTCGCCGATCAGTCCGGCGCGCTCAATCTCAAGACGCATGATTCTTCTCCGCGTCTCGTCAAGCTCTTTGGGCAAGCTGTCCATCTCAAGCCGGAGGGAGGATGCGGCCTCATCCATAAGATCAACGGCCTTGTCCGGCAAAAACCGGTCCGTGATATATCGCGACGACAGCTGGGCCGAAGACACTAAAGCCGCATCAGTGATCTTTACTCCGTGATGCGCCTCGTATTTGCGCTTTAGACCGCGCAAAATCGCAATGGTATCTTCAACCGATGGCTCGTCCACATACACCGGCTGAAACCGCCTGGCTAAAGCTGCATCCCGTTCAATGTATCGCTGGTATTCGCGAAGCGTCGTAGCGCCGATCGCGTGCAATTCGCCCCGCGCAAGCGCCGGCTTCAACATGTTTGACGCATCAATAGCGCCCTCGGCCGCGCCCGCGCCAACAAGGGTATGCAGCTCATCAATGAAAATAATGTATTTGCCGCCTCCCCGCTCAATCTCGCGGACAACCGCTTTGAGACGATCTTCAAACTCCCCGCGATATTTGGTGCCAGCGACAATAGCCGCTAAGTCAATCGCAATCAATTCCTTGTCTTTCAAACTTTCAGGCACATCACCGGCAACGATCCGTTCCGCCAGGCCTTCGGCAATCGCGGTCTTGCCTACTCCGGCCTCGCCGATCAATACGGGATTGTTCTTAGTCCTGCGGGACAGTACCTGCATCACGCGGCGGATCTCCTCGTCGCGTCCGATCACTGGATCAAGCTTTTCAGCCCGTGCAAGGCGCGTCAGGTTGCGCGCGTATTTTTCAAGCACGTTATATTTTGTCTCCGGCTCCTGATCAGTAATGCGCTGACCTCCGCGAAGTTCGGAAAGCGCACGCAAGATCACTTCTTTTTGCAGACCCTCGCGGGTAAGCACTTCCTTTGCGCGCGACTGGATTTCCATAAGCGCCAAAAACAAATGCTCGGTCGAGATAAATTCGTCTTTGAGCTGCGCCGCTTCCCGATGCGCCTGCTCGATTACTCTTGCAAGATCCTGGGTCAGGTAGACCTGCCCGAGCGGAGTCGAGACCATTGACCCCCGCGGCATGGCATCGAGCGCCTCAAACATCCGATCCGCAAACGCCGAAATATCGATCTCCAGCTTTTCCAGAATCGCATCAACCGTCCCCTCCTCTTGCAGCACCAATGCCGCAAGCAAATGCAGCGCATCAATCTGCTGATGCGACCGCTCCAGGGCCAAATCATGCGCCCGCTTAAGCGCCTCCTGCGCCTTAATAGTAAATTGTTGAAACGGCGGAAATGATGATGGTGGCATAAAAAATAAAGATTTTGTCATTCCCGCGAAAGCGGGAATCCAGTACTCCTACACCATACCAAAAAAAATTTAAGAAATCAAGAGCCTCTCGCGCAGGACGAGAGGCGTCAATCTTACTCCAGAATTTCCTTTCTATCCAGTATCGACTACATTTAAATCAACAAAGTTCTCACGATCGTGAGGTGATTGTTGAGATAAATTTTCAGATGAAATCCCAGATAGGAGGTTAGCTTGCCGTATACCCAAGCTCGGCAATGGCTTTGACAATCGCATCCTTGTTGGTTTTGGCCGGGTCAAATTCAAATACCCCTTCTTTACCTTCGTAATTGACATTGGCGGAAGTGATGCCGTCCATTGTCGAGGTCAGCATCTGGATCCCGACCGCGCATGCTCCGCAGTGCATTCCCTTAATATGCAGTGTAATTTTTTCCATAAGACCTACTGCCTCAACCCTTACGCGACCTCGCAACTCCCCAATCCCCCTGTACGGGGTTAGGCAGTAGCAAGGTCGTACAAGTAATTAAACAGTAGGTCTATTCTGTTTTTGGAATGGTTATGGTGGTCATATCTCTATCATACATGGCTACCATAGATTATGCAAGCACTTCTTTCATCTTCCGTTCCACCCGCTCACGGGCGATTTCCATAGCAACCTCGCGCGGGTTGCGGCGCTGTTGCACGGCGCGTTCAAGCACTGTTTTGGTCGCACCGGTGATCTTTTTCTCCACCAGCTCAAACATCCGCTTCGGATTGTACCCGCGGTATTCGGCGTATGACGAGATGACGCCGCCGGCGTTTGCGACAAAATCAGGTACGATCAGAATTCCCTTTTCAAAAAGTTCTTGCTCAATTTGCTCGCTCATGGGAATGTTGCCCGCCTCCACGATAATTTTCGTTTTGATCCGGCCCTTGTTCAAATCATGAATCACATCCGTAACCGATGCGGGAATCAGAATGTCGGTTTCAATGCTCCAGAAATCTTCGGCTGCAAGATGCTCCACATTGCCGCACTCGCGCAGAGCGCATTTTCGTTTAATCACATCTTGAATCAGCGCCGGATCAAGTCCATCCGGCGCGTAGATTGTGCCGCTCCGGTCAGCAAGAGCAATTACGCGCGCACCCATCTCTGTGAGATACTGAAATGCAAACGTGCCCACATTGCCGAATCCGTGGATCGCCACCCGGCTACCTTTCAGCTCGAGTCCCGCGATCCGCGCCGCAACCGCAGTCGAGTGCGTCACGCCAAAGCCCGTACTGCCAAACTCATGCGGAATGCCGCATTTCTCGCCCGGCTTTCCAAATGATGCTATGCACAGATTTGCGGGCTTGCCCGTGGCAGTCCGCCAGTTACCGGTGGCCTCTACAAACCATTGCATCTCGCGCTCGCCCGTATTCACATCCGGCCCCGCAATATATTTTTTCGGCACGAACGGCTTGATCGCCCGAGCAAAACTTTGCACAAACTTCTTTTTCAACTCATCAGACCCCCCGGACCACACAATCCCCGCCTTTGCGCCGCCAAACGGAATATCAACGAGCGCATTCTTCCAGGTCATAGTTCGTGCCAGTCGAAATACTTCTTCCGCAGTCACATTCGCCGTCATCCTGATCCCGCCCTTGCCCGGCCCTTGCGCCGTATTATCAATCACTAAAAACCCTTCCATGCCGATAACAGGATCATACACCCGCACCACATACTCGGGCCCGAATTGGTCTTTGGGTATTAT
>CAYJOT010000003.1:0-17762 GCA_964371935.1 uncultured Candidatus Saccharibacteria bacterium
ACAAACTTGTTGACTTTTTCTCATAGCGGATCTCTAAAGGTCGAAAGTTGACAGTGATACTAAAAGTTCTATACTGAAATCGTATGACCAACACAATGACCATTGAGCACTTGGCAGAAATAATTCAGACGATGGCGTCAAAGGAAGATTTGAAAGCATTGGCGACCAAAGACGACCTGAAACCGCTGGCAACACAAGAGGCGCTGGACACCATCAGGGACGCGGTGGCAGAGACAAAGGAAAGCGTTACCGAGGCAAAGGGAATCATGCAAGACATGCTCGAAGAACTGAACGCCACCCATGCAGACGTCCGCTATATCCGCAGCACCACTGATAAGCTGGTGCAGAGCGATATTAGCCACGACGTCGCTATCGAAGACCTCACGTCTCGTGTACATCGGCTGGAGCAGAAAGCCGGATTTGCGAAATAGCGGTGCAAGCATAAGAGACCCCCCACCATACGGTGGGGGTTTTCATTTATACTGTCAGACAGGAAAATATTTAATGTCTGACATCAATACGGTTCTATGTCATACACCAAAGCGGAGAGACGGGACCCCACAGAAAGGAACACGCTGATGACAAAACCCACAGGCAAGCCAAGAGGCCGTCCCAAAACCAAAGCATACGCGACCCTCATGGCGCGTATCCCACAAGAGCTGGTAGACCAGGTGGCGCGGTATGCCGGACTGCATCACCAGCCAATCTCTGTCGTGATCCGGGAAGGCCTGCTCCTTCTCCTGGAGAGCGACCCGTATGGTTATTTAGTGTCAGACATGAAAGAGGTACCACCAGAAACAGAAATAGTGTATGACAGAAAAGAGGTAGAGGAAAACATGTCTGACATGAAAGCGGTAGAGCAAAAAATAGTGTCTGACAAGAATGGAGTAGCACCCGAGATCACACCATTGAATTATTTTGAGTTACATAGTACTATGCCAACATGACGACACAAGTACTCCATCACCTCACAAAACAGAAGGGGGTAGCCATGGATCATATTGATGTGCACGACTTGTCTGAAGACGAGGCGCGCGTGCTTGCCGCGTTCGTTGAGTTCCTGCGTAGCCGCAAGCAGGAGGCAGCACAACAGGAGGTTCGGCAGGTCGAAACAACCCCTCCCCTCCAAAGTCCCTTTGCCGTGTGGCCGCTCGGTGTGAAGGGGACGTTGAGCCGGGAGGAAATCTATGACCACCTCTGAGTTGGCTCTGCTCGATACCAATATCCTGGTCTATGCGTTTGATTGCGTGCTGGTGGCAACCATGCAGACCAACGGGGTCAGACGCATCTACACCTATAACCGGCAGCACTTCACACCATTCCCCGACATCGAAGTGCTGACCCCGTAGGGTGCACAATATGCCAAAACCTTATCAAACCTGGTGTACGTGGTACGCCTGGTTTTTCATATCCGCTTCCCCTGTCGCCTTCTGCCAGAATCCGCGACATGGCCCCAGATATCGGAAGATCAATAGGGCGGTCGAATCTCTCTGTTTACAATGGAGAGAAATTTCCGTATTATTTTAGTAGTACTACTATTAAACTATGCGGGGACAAGCCCCGCCGTTTCCGCGCAGAGCTGAACCACGCAGAGTGGAGATACTTGAATGCCACGGCAACGAAAAAGCCGCGCGGAGAGTCAAAGAGAGCAGCGCGAACGAATCCTTCGTGTAGCAAGCGAACTCTTTGCGAAAAGAGGATTGAGGAATACCCCGTTGTGGGAAATAGCACAGGGCGCGGGCATGAGCCACACGCAGGTACTCGATCTCTTTGGACACACCAAGGATAACATTATCGTCGAAGTCCTCAGGAGCAACTGGGAACAAGCCAACGCTGTCGTTCGAGCTATCGCAGATGATCAGACAATAGACGCAAAACAAAAGCTCCAGCTCCTCTACCGACAAACCATAGGGGCGATCAGGGACGCTGGTGCTGCTGGTGTTGTCGCCATTATGGAGTCAAGGGAGCCTGGAGAGCTTGGAGAAAAGTTCGTACAGGCGCGGCTGGCGGATTTTACCACTCTTGTTGATGGCATCATCTTGGAGGGACAACAACAAGGAGTTTTCCGTTCTGACTTAGATGCTCAGGCCATTCGACAACAGCTCATCGGCTGCGGTGAAAACATCTTGCTCGGCTGGATATGGAAGGAACAAACCTCGTACCCGGCGGACTATAGTTTTGACGATGCGTGCCGCGTCTTTGATGCGCTGCTCAATGGGTTAAGTATGGAAACATCGTCGGATGCACCTTGACAACCTGTTCGGTTACGTCCCGTTCGATCCTTTCCGATAGGGGGACTATGGTCAGCCATCAGCTAACGACTCTGGCCGGCCTCACAATTACCCCCTATCGGAAAGGAGGACGGGATATGGCCCCTAGGCAGAAGAAGACATCACAGCGTGCATCGAGGCGCCGCCAGACAGGACAGCAGCAGCAAGGAAAAGAGGAACAGTCTAATGGGGTGAGTGGAAGTAACCGAGGAAGAAGCGCGTTTATTGATGACCGTAACGCCGTTGCCTTGCGGTTTGTGGATAGGGAAACATCTAATCGTGCTGTGGGGATTATTTTAGAGAAAGCCCCAGACCACGCTTTTATATTTCCTGACCCATTGACGATCATAATGAATAAGGAGGATCAGCATCTTTTTGATGGTCTCCCGTATGATCCAGAGGAGGTCGCAACGCCTGAGGAAGTCTCAGTAGAAGAGATGGCGGAATTGCGCTACAAAAATCTCTTCAGAAGCGAATGAGGGGTTGCACAGGTCATGCCCCAGGGATATATGGACGACTATACCCGGATTGAGATTTTCCTGCCGTTCAAAAAGCAGGCAGAAACCCAGGCAGCTCGCGATGTGATAGACTACGTTCAGAATGCCCGCAATCCCGGAGGGCGCCACCATTACCGAGGAATGACGCATAGCGCACAATTGCCGACTGTGTTCCAGGGGAGCTTGGCGGAACAGACGAGGGAAGTGGGTCATTGATCGCTTGGTGATTTTGACGCTTGATCTGGACATTCCCTACTCTGACCGACCCAGAGTCACACAAGAGGCAGATGACCTGAAGCAACGCACGCGCAATTTCTACATAAACGTAACTGCAACCCAAACAGATATTTGGGTAAACGCCTACGCTATCGGGCATGTGCAGTGACTATTATACGCAAAATGCTCGCTCCTATGTTGCTGACGCTAGGGCGCAGCATGCCAAAACCTCATCCAACCCGGCGTACCGCGTACACCGGGTTTTTATATGCCCTTCCCCTGTCACCTTTTGCCTGGATTTACGACCTATCCCGCAAACAATACAAACAATTTTGCCTTGACGAACATCCGGGCGTTGATTATTGTGGTGGTAGTACCACCACAACCCTCACTCGTGTTGGGCTACTCGAAGGGCTGGTTGAATGGGAGAGAGACAAACGGCCCAGGAACAGGGGGAGGACAGGCGTAGACAATACGAGCTGTTCCTTCGGGCGGCAATCGAACTCTTTGCACAGAAGGGTTTCAACGAGACCAGCTTACCAGATATTGCGAGACTTGCAGGTTTAAGAGGTGACCGGCCTGACGTGCAAGTGCCGCGACGTTTTGGGGGACGGAAGGGAGATATCCTCGTTGCGATCATAAGGGATGCTTGGCGCAACCTCGTTCCCCTTGGCGAGAGGGTGCTGACCGATCAAACGAGCACCAAGGAAAAACTCATAGAGCTCTACCGAGCCATTTTGCAAGCTGTCATTGCTGATGGGGACCGCGGCACCGTACTCCTTATGCAGTCGCGGCAACTTGGAGAGGTTGGGAGGCAGATACCCCAACAAGGTTTCATTACATTTATTCAGTTCCTCGATGCCATCATTCAGGGAGGACAGCAACAAGGGCTTTTCCGACCCGATCTCAATACCCAAGCCATCCGACAACACCTCATAGGATGCGGGGAGAGCGCGCTGATGGGATTGTTGCGGCATCGTATGTTGTCGTCCTACCCGGCAGACTACACCGTTGATGATGCGTGCCGCGTCTTTGAAGCAGTGCTCGATGGAATGAGTGTGAGGTGAACTCCATAGAAAGCCGTCAGAGATGACTAGCTGGCTGAGATGAGCGGGAATGGACATCACAAGGGCTTTAGGAGCCGCTGCCCCAGCCGGCGCATATCCCATCGCTGTTTTTGTGCCATCAGTTGATCGCCATCAAGATCCTATTGACCAAGAATATTGGATAAAAGAAGCGCTGGCTGTTCTAGGGAGATGTTTTGGTGGTGCGACAGCTATGCCGCGTGGCTCCGGTATCTGGCGTGATGATGATCAGGGGGGTGAGCTGAAGGTTGACGAGTCAGTAATAGTTTTTTGTTTGGCTAGAATTTTTGATGTCACGGAAGAATCTATAAAAGAGTTGCGTCATTTTCTGCATCGTATGGGTCGAGATGCTTATCAAGGTGAAGTTGGTGTGTTTATTGAAGGTCAATATTTTGGCATCAGAAATTATGATGATCCATAAAGGCAAGGAACTCAAAAATAATATCTCATAGCCTGAAAACCCACAATTACTGCAATCATCGCGCGACTTACTTGTGCTTCAAAGCGTTGTATTGGCAAGGTAAAGGTATCTGTCTTTGTTGAGAGGGGGGTAGTATATGCCACCACAGGAGAAGGGCACATTAAGTATTGACTGGAAGAAAGCACTAGGTGCTAGCCGAGTCATTCCTCTCAATACTAGCAAGATTACTACACCTATCGACCTCCTTGCTCTGCGCGAAGAGATTTTGTCACTTACTTGCTCAGAAGCAGGGGGATCAACGGATCAAGATTCCATTGCGGGGCATGAGATTCCTCTACGTGATGAAATCTGGGCGACGTTAGAAGAAATATCTCATGAACTAAACAGAGTTGGTACTAGGACAGTTCCTGAACAATTAGCAGCACTTTTTATCGAGGACGGTATTCTTCGCCATAAACAGAGTTCAAAAAAATAGCATACAGCCGCTTCTGAAGGAAGCGGCTTCCTTCTGTCGCCTTCCGTGTACATCTCCGACAATGGCTCATCTTTTCCCTTGCCAATTGAAGGAGAGGAAATCACACATCACGACACATGGTCGCAATCCCTGACGCATTACGACCATCAGTAGTTTGCAAAGAATGACGCCGACTTCTCCGGATTATACCCCCGCCGATCATACAACTTCGTGGTCGACGGGTCTGCGTGCCCAGCTGCTGACTGCACATCCTCCAAGCTCGCCCCATTGTCCAGGGCTGTGGTAATAAACGTGGCGCGCATGGAGTGCGCCGAGTAGTCCCGTGTTACCCCGATCTTACGCGCGTACTTGCGTAGCACCCGATCAATGATATCCGGATGCAGATGCCGGCGGCTGTCCTGGCCTTCTCGATTTCCCCGCACCGGCCGGAACAGCGGGCCCTCCAGGTCCTCACCATGCCCGGCAACCATGAGATAGTCTTTGATGCGCTGTGCGGTCTGTGGATTGATTGCCAAACTCCCCTTCTTGCCACCCTTGCGCACCACGCGCAACGAATCAAACCCACGATTGACGTGCAAGTCCCCGACCTTCAAGCTGGCAATCTCCGAGCGACGGAACCCGACCTGCAACCCGACTGACAACATGGCGCGATCCCGCAACCCCAATACCGTGCCCTGGTCTGGCTTATCCAAAACCGCCCGCGCCTGCTTTTGCGAGAACGCCAACGTCATCCCCTCGCGCCGATTCACCACCGGCCGCTCAACATCGCGCACCGGATTCATTTCCACCACACCAAACTTCACGAGGTGTATGAACAAACTCGACAACGCTGCCAGACGCCGGCGAACCGTGGTAGGCTGACTCCCCTCTTGCTCACGCATGATCCGTTCCCATGCCATGACCGCACGATGATCCACGCGGCGCAACTCTTCAGAAGACGTAATCCCAAACGTCTTCATAAAGTGCATGACGTCATTCTGATACGCCCGCCTGGTCATCGCACTCTTGCGACTCGCCAACCACACCTCTTCTTCCGGAATCAGCGCCAGTGCATCCATACTCACCCGCACCGGCGCAACCTTCCTTGACACCACCAATGCAGTCGTGTTTTTCTCCTTAGCTCGTTTCTCCCCTTGCCTTGACAGAGCCCCCCTTCCTTGTGGTCTTACTTGTCCTCTTTTTCTTCGTCATTTTCTATGCCCATCTTATACGCGATAATCCCGTTTATCACGTATACTATACCACCCCCGTGCCGTTGGTAAAAGCCGGGTTATCCACATGTCACTTTTCAATTCTTTCCAATTATTTGTCGCGGTGTGAGCGATGTGTCGCAATTCATGCATACTCCCGCGCCAGGCGAGCAGCATTTGCACTTGCCTCCCATATAGAAATAAAAACACCCCGACTGCAGGATGTTTTTATATTCAACATTTGCTCACGATCGCGAGGGAATGTTGAATCGCCACTATCTCTCCGTGAGAGCTTCCGCGGCCTTTTCCCAGCACGGCCTGCTGGATTCCCACGGAAGCGTGTGGTACTTTCGATATAGCTCCAGCGCGAACTGCTCATTGCCCTCTTCGGTGAGGAGATTAGCCCCTAATTTTTTTGCCTCTCGTTCCCAGACCGCGCTGTTGATCTGGTACTTGCCGATATCGGGAGCGTGAATCTCGCCGCGCAGCACATTACCCTTTTCATCAAACTGCTTATTCCCGGATTCGCAACGCGCGATCTCGCGCAAAATCTGCGGTATGCCCGGCGATAACCGGATCGTCCCACCTTGGCTCCCCAGCAACGGATAGGAAAGCCCGTATGCGGCTTGCTGCGAAGTTGGAGTCGTGTCGCGTCCCTGTTCATGCGCGGTATTGGGCGATGAAAGCGCCAATACCGATACTAAAAGAATCAGGTAGGTATTCATAAGAATTGGCTTATCCTCAACATAAAAACGCCTTTTCAGGCGTTCACATGTCAATCCTATCATAAGCAAGCAGAAGAGTCAACCCGTTTTCTTTTTGCCGCGAACACGCGCAGTTCGTTCGAGTTTTGCGCTGATATGCTTCCAATGGCTTTTTAACTCTTTGGCTATTTTCTCCACGTCGTTCCGGTCAATGTGCTGGAGCTTCGCGTACTTTGCCGCAACCCCGTCAACCAATTGGTGGTACGCTTTCTGATTGACCCCGGCCATCCGCTCCAGTTCGTCGAGCACCTCTCCTTTTATTTTTACGGTCCAGCCAGCCACGGCCTTACGATTATGCTTGGCATTCTTTCCATAGAGAAAAAGCGCTCCTGCTGCTGCGGCAACAGCTCCTGCGGCAAACATCCCGGCCTCGACTGCGATATGCGATTTCGATTTTGTAGCCATAGTAGAATTATATATTATTTTTAGGTGATTTGCGCGTGCGTTCCGGTCTCGTGCCGCTGGCTCGACCAATCCAGCGCATAAGAAACCTCGGTACCGCTCCGTTTTGCTTCACGTGTTCCCGAACTCCGTCCACATCCTGCGAGAACTTTTTCGTCTCTTTCTTCACGGTGTCCGAAATATTCTCGACGTTGCGCAGTATCCTGACCACATACACCGTTATCCAGATCGCAACCCCAGTCACGATAAACACCGCAACCGTGGCAACCACAAAAAAGATATCCGCTTTCAGCAATGAGTCCATGTACCCAGTATACCAGAAGGTGTTGTGCATAGGCAAGACAAGGTAAAGTTTAAAACATCGCTCCACCAGCACCTCCCGGAATATTTGTGTGCATAAGCCGCCATAAAACCCCCTGAACAAACAAAAAGAACACCTGCAGGGTGTTCTCAAATGCTGAAAATGTTGGGCCTATCAGGAGCTTGAGGACGATGATCGCAACCCCAAGTCCCGCCGCCTGTAAGATTTTCATAGTATTTTTACAACCTCCAACACCAGCTAAAAGTCACTATGCAGATTCGCGGACCAATAAACTCATTCTTAACAAACCTCTGACGATCGTCTAAAGTTTGTTAAGAATCAAAAAAACTCTCAATCGCGGTTGGGCTTAATGCTTACCCACAAATAGCGGCATGCCAGGGTTCGGTGAGGGTGCCACTTTTTCGAGATACGCTCGGCCGTTTTTTTACTGGGATGCTTGCGGAAACCGTATATGCGCTGCATGGCGTTTTTGAGGCCGAGGTCGCGGAGCGTGCGAGTATGCTGTCCGGCGTTGGAAACAAGGCATTATCAAAAAGCCCTATGAATCGTTCGGTGATCACATCGGCAACCCTGCCGGAAAGCTGCTGGCTGATGATTTCCTCGACAAGCGACTGAAAATAATTCGCGCGAGGTTTTACTTTTGAAAGCTTACTTTTTTCAATCACTGCGCCGAGGATTGGATCAACCGCTTGCAGATGCTGCATCGCCCTAGATTCTTTCTTTTGGCATGCCGTGCGCGTCATGTTGATTCAACCATGAGATGATGCGCTTTAAAACTGTAATATCCGGATCGCGCCACGATAATGTGATCCAGCAGCGCGATACCAAGAATTTTCCCGGCCTCGACCAGACGACTCGTAACCTTTTTATCTTCTTCTGAAGGTTCCGGATTTCCCGATGGGTGGTTGTGGCTCACGATCACGTGCGCTGCAGCGTGGATAATCGCGGGTTCGAATACTTCGCGCGGATGCACCAGATTGGCATTGAGCGTGCCTACGGAAATAGTTTCGCGCCGGATTTCTTGATTGCGGGTATCAAGAAAAAAGATGACAAAATGTTCTTTCTTGTGATCACGGATGTCCTGCAATGCGGCATATACCTCTTGAGCGTTCATGATGAGCTGGTGTTTACGCTCCTGCAACATGCGCCTGCCAAGCTCAAAGCACGCCACGATCTCGCCTGCTTTTACGCGGCCCAGACCCGCGGTTGCCGCAAGCTCTGGTATGCTCGCATCCACGATTTTTGCGCTGCCGAATTTCTGCAAGAGTTGTGTTGCGATTTCAACCGCATTCTTTTCTTTCGTGCCGGTCCGAAGCAAAATCGCCAGCAGTTCGGAATTGGAAAGCTTGCCCGTCCCGTATTTTTGCAGTTTTTCGCGCGGGCGCTCAATGGATGGCAAGTCTTTTATTTTCATATTTTCTCCAGCTACTTCAGAATTCCCCACATAAGCGGGTCGCTTTCGCCGTCGGTTTTGAAGATTGCGACGCCGCGGAGCTTGAACTGCTTAGCGAGTTTGATTTTGGCCTGCGTTGATCCTGCATCCGGGAACCAAACCAGGCGCGTGGTGTTTATAGTGAGCAGCGTTGAACTGGTTGCCATGAGCGGAGTCGAGGTGGCCGCGATCTGATAGATGAAGCTCATTTCTCCGGCGCTGTTGCGTGCGGGAGTCGTACTGGCACTTGTGGCGATTTCTATTGCTTGGTGATAGGAAACGCTTCTGATTCTTTTGTAGTTCCACCCTCCATTTCTTCTTGGCGTTATCTCATACTCGTAGCCGAATGTCGGAACCCCAAGCATGATCTTTTTTGCGCTGATGGATTGTAACGCCTCTTGTATTACTTTCTTTGTCCAGTCAATATCGGCAACCGGCGCGTAAAACTTACTGCCGCCTTTTTGTTTGTTTAGTTTGAGATCAATCGTGCCCTGGTCGTACGCAAGTATCCGCACCTCGTCGCAATATTTGCCGATAATAGAAAAATCGTTCGCATACTTGAGGTCTTTTGGCACCACGATAAAACGCGAGCTTATTGGCGTGCGCGATTCAATGCTGCACGACAGAATTTTTTTATCTTTGCGCAGTTTTGCGGAAAGTTCTTTTAAAAATTTTGAGAAGTGCGGCCTGGTTTCGGCTTTTTTGTTCTCATAATCAATATCAATGCCGGCAAAACCGTTTGCACGGACAACATCAGCAATCTCCGCGATATGTCGGTTGCGCGCCGTGGTCGAGGCAAGCGTCCGCAAAATCGCATCACCGTCTATCCACGCGATCGTTGGGATAATCTTCACTTTGCCGCTTGTGGCAACCGCAAAAAAATCCGGCCACGGATCCTGCCCGATTTTCAGTTTATCAATGAGTGTTCCATCAGGTCTTACTTCGTACGAAAACGGGCTGATCTCCTGCACTGTTTTGAGATTCGCCAATACCTCCGCCACTCCCGCCTCTTTTCGCCAGTACGGAATCCACACCGCATAAGATAAAGTCGCCGCGTGGCTCATGAGCGGGAAAAAAAATATTGCAAGTAACCACAATAAAAAAGAAGTTTTTCTAGCTTTTATGGCGAGAGACATGAACCTTAAGTTAGCACAGTTTTCTTTGCATCGCAACGAATCTTCAGGAGATTATCTTACCGGCAATAGTCTACTTCACCAGCCACTCTTTCCGATCGCTTGGCGTATCGCTCTGTAACTCCGTACTCAAGGGGCCAATGTGCGCCTCAACCGGCTCTCCGGTAAAGCTGTCAGTGCCGGTCAGCTTTATATCTTTGAGAAGCTGCACAATAGTATTGCGGTCAAATTCGGACGGCGTAATGGATACCTGAAACGCGGCAGTGAGCGCGGGCGTGAATATGCCAGTGCCGGCTGCAAGTTCGCCAATATCCCAGCGCAAATCTTGCGTACCTTTGTCAAACGTCATCCTGGCGCTTTGCGGAAATGTTTTTTCTTCCCAGCGCAACTGGGTGGGAAGCGTTGTGCTGACCACCACATTCTGCAGCGTGTTGGTAAAGCTCCGCGCCTCAAGCAGGATGGCATATGTCGTCTTCTTGCCGACTTCCGGAGGCAGCGGCCCGCTATTGAGGATGGGAGATGCGCGATACACAACCCTGCCCGCAAACGTCAGATGCGAGCGCACGCGCAGACGCAGCGCATCGTCGGCAGTCAGATCAGTCCCGGCAAGTTCGCTCGGCTGCTCGCCGGCCTCAATGTGCGCCTTGATTCCAATCGCGAGATTTTTCTCGCCGGCATTTCGAAGAATCGGCGCCTTGCGCACATTCAAAGAGACGCTCACCTGGCCGCCCTGTCCGGGAGCAAGCTCGCGAAGCCCGGCTACATTGGCCGGCGTCCAAATCATGGCGCGCGCCTGTCCGTCATAGATCCCTCCTTCGCCGACCCGCAATGAGGAGAAATCATACACCCGATATTCTCCCTGCTCAAACGGAGTTAGTTTATCAAGCGCCCCAGATACATTGAAAAATTCTTCAAGCGAGGCGCGCAGTACGATATTTTTCAGAAGCGATGACGTGTTGTTCCGATACTGCAGCGTAAATAATACGCTATCGCCTTCTCCGACAATACCCTCGCGCTTGTCATTAAAAAATGCCTGGATGGAAAGAGGCAGGGCGACAATGCGCGTTTCCGCACTCCCATCGCTGTAGGTCATGTATTCCTCGCTTATTTCGTTCAACACGCCAAGCATTCCGTGAAAGGCCTTGATATCGCCATCCTGCCCCAAGAGCGTCCCACGGATCGTAATATCTCCGCCGGCCCCGGGCAAGAGCGTACCAAGATCCCAGAGTGTACTACCTTTTGTCGGCGGCGGGTCCGCAGAAGTAAACGAGAACCCCTCCGGGTATTCGAGTTGCAGCATCATGCGTTCAAACGGAAGCCGGGCATTGGACACGTAATGCACGCGCACATCCACTTTTTGCCCCCGTGTTACGGTACGGGGCACATCCCACGAAACAGCCAGCGGCACGCTTGCGATCACAAGCGTTTCCGATGCACGGGCGGTAAAGCGCGCCTGCAGATTTTGCGGCCGATACAGCAGCACGGCCTCGATCTTCCTTTCGTCCCCTTCTTTGCCGAATATCCGAGTTGCAATTTCAACAAAACGCTCCTCGCCGGGTTTCAGATCATCTAATTTTTGCACAAAGCGCGACACTACCACTGTCTCCTGGATGCCCTGCCGCACTATGGAACCGGGCGGGAGCACCAGCGCCAATTCAACATCCTCTGCAGCCGTGCGCGACGTATTGCGCATGCTGATCGGGATCGTGCGCACCTCCCCGGATATGAGCGGACCCTGGTCATGAAGTGCGAGCTGCACCTCCTGCCCGCGCGTGCCCAAATACAGAAACAGAAACGCAGCCATGCCGGTGATGGCCACCAGCACGAATCCGCCGAGCATAAGCAAAAAAAACGTGCGGTCAAAGAAGCTTTGTTTTCCGGCCGGAGGTTTTGGTACAGATTCCCTCCAAGAAGCCTGCGGACGACGCAGGGTTTCAGAAAAATGCTCGCGGTATTGCATCCGCTTCTTCAGTTCCTCATCGGCATCCGACCCATATATTTTTTTTTGCAGATCTTCAACTTTGCTCATATTCTAATTCCGACAAACGGCGCGAATTGATCCGCAAACCTGGTAAACACTTCTTCGGAAAATTCACGCTCGTCAAGCACGAGCATGCTTTCAAGCAGAAGTTTCCATAATGCGTCATCCTTTTGTCCGGGGAACGATCGCTCGTTCATCAGTGCCGCAATTCGGAGCCCCGCAAACAGTTTTTCCGGACTCTGCCGCATGCCTTCCCAGAATCTCACGAGCATCGCGTGCGTCAGGCGCTCGCCGCGCTTTCCCAGAACAAAAGTCACGCGAATTAGGCTCAACGGTTCAAGATGGCCCTTGAGCTTTGCGCCTTCTTTTTTCACGCCCTGCGCCCGTGCGCGGATTTTTCCGAATTCCTTCGTATAGATGTCGTACAGCGCATCATACTCGCCGTACGAAGTTTTGTTCAGCACAATCCCCTCGGTGGTATGATACTCCATGTTCGTTGCGAATCCTATTTACTCTGCGGAACGCCGATAACGCGCAACGTGCCCACCATGTCAAAATGCGTACGTTTTTTGCCGTCCACCAGCCCTTCTCCGCATGGCACGGAACAGTAGAACGGGAAGTCGCCCTCCTGGGTTACGACAAACTCAACCCTGATGGTCTGCTTGGCCGGCATGCGCTGCGAGATGCCCAGCGCGTCAATAGCGAGTCCGTGATCGTAGTCGTCTTCATTGATGATGGTGGCCACGATTTTGTCGCCGCGCTCCGCCTCGATTGTTTCCGGCTCGAACTTCCATTGGTTTTTCTTGGCGATGATCGTAACCTCCCGCACTTTGCCAGTGGTGACCGGCACCGACTTTTCCGGAATCAAAAATACCCGATACCCGACCCCGAGCGCCAGGATCAGCACAGCCGCGATTATCAATATCACGTATTTATTCATAGAGTTAAGTGATTTTCGGTTTTATGTTTAAAAACTTTTTTACTCCCCAACTCAAGAGCACGATCGCAAGCAGCGATACCGCGAATAAGATAATTTTCGGATTTGCAGCGGGCGTCTTACCTTCCACCCTGATCCAGAAGCTTGCGGTAAGAGCTTCATCTGGGGGCACATTAATTCCTTGCGGACGGAACTGGGCAAATGTCTTATACAGACCGGCCTCGGGGAAAACCGCATGGAACCGGATTCCCTCATCGGCGCTTGGCATGGCCATACGTTCATCATCTCCGTGCGCCTGTGCGACCTGGATCAAACTTGAGCCGTCTTTGCGATACATCATGTGCCCGCCACCCTCGGGGTGCGTGTGGATAAATTGCGTGAGATCATCTTTGATGATCGTCAGATGCATATCCGCGCCCAAGTACTGCTCTACTGCCGCTCTTTTACCATCCTGCGTGTGAATATCAAAAACCAAGCTTGCCTCTTTGCCTTTGACCATTGGTTCTTCCGCCGTAAGCGATACGTGATAATCGCCCACAGTCACGTTTCTTGCAAATGAAACCTCTTTGCGCGAGCGTTCGCCTACTCCCTCCATGTCAATCAACTCCTGCCCGAAAGAATGGCCAATACCGTCTTTCTTCACTTCAGACCAGATCTTATAGCGGCCGGGCTTCTGAAAGGTATGCTGAATCTCAAATACGCCTGATGTCGCAACCGGCACCGGATGAATATGAAAAAATTCGTTCATGTCGTCCCGGACGCCAATCACATGCATCAGTTTTGTGTGCTCCACCTGGAGCTCGCTTACCGGAACCGGTGCCTGATCCGGTTTCTGGTTTACATAAAAGTTCAGATAAGCTTGGGTGCTGGTTGCGCCAAAGAGCGGATGGCCCTGCGGCGGCCACGGATTATATGATAAGTCAACGCTCAACCCCTCCCGCACATCCTTTGCTTCATGCGGCAGGGAAGAGCCACGTTCACTATGTTCTCCGCCCATCATGGCGTTGCGCATACCCGGCATTTCATCCATTTCAACATGAGTCAGCGCATTATACTGAAACCGCATCGGCAAGTAGAGAACAAACGTCGCAATTAAAAAACCGGTCAAAACAACGGAAAACCAAAACCGCCATGGTTGAATTTTCTGTTCAATTTTCTTTTCTTCGTCAGTCATCATTTAATTACCGGTCGCTAATTCCTTTTTCTTTCTACTATAATACCACCAAATCGGAAGTACCCAAAGTCCCACCAACACCCAATTCCCCAGCCAGAGCGGCAAGCCAAAGAGACCAAATTTACCGCCTAACTCGTCTGTACCATGCGCGTGCGGAGTACCCGCAAAATTGAAATTGCTGATGATTTTTCCAAGAAAATACTCCTCCTGTGTCAACTCCTCGATCAGTGTATGCTGCCCCGAATATACCCACCAGCCGTGAGAAAAAAGCCCAAGCACTAAAATAAAACCAGCAACAAATACCATGCCCCAGCCAGTTGCACGTTCTATTTTTTCTCTGCGCGCCACCAGCCAGGAGAGTCCGTTCACGCCAAGTATTGCGAGTATTGCAAGAAATAGTAGGGGCAAGACGCGCCCGATCGCGTGCATGAAAAACAAAAGCCACCCGTTAAAAATACTTTCTGATACTGCAATGCGTCCCAGGATAAACGGCGTTGCCGGATGCGGGCAGCCCACGCCCACATTGCCCAGGAAAAGTCCGAGTGCCAGGGCTTTCAAATAATCCCGTTGCTTCTGGATAAATGCCGGAGCAGCGCCCGTGTAGGTCGGCATACGCACATTGATCAGCCCAAGCTCTCCCAAAGCAAAGAGATACACAAGCGTACCCGCAACAAAATACAGCCAGTTCTTTACCGCTTCAAGCGGCGCCCCAAGCGTACCGATCGCGACTTTGCCGATCACCGCAGCCGCAACTCCGTACAAGCTCAACGTGATCGCAACCCCGAGACCGAAACAGATTGCCATGCCCAGCCCCTTTACCGCACTCTTGCCCATGGAAAGCGGCACGATCACCAATGCAAGCGGCAGCGTACACGGAAGTACGATCATGGTAAGTCCGGCGGCAAAACTGAACACGTACCACCCAAGCCCGATCGTGGATCCAGTTGCCTCAAGCCCGCTACCCACATTGAGCGTAGTCGTAAAAAACCAAACCAACCCACTGCCGATCACCGCCAGCAGCACCGCCCCAAACCCGGCAAGTAAAATTTTAGCCCCGTGCGATGTCTGTTCCATTATGATATAATGACTGTTCTGTTGTATTATCCAATTTTTTCTTCATCTGTGCAATCGCTTGGCGATTCAATGCGCGCACCCCCATATTTGCAATATCAATTTTTTGATTTGCGAACGGTAGCGAAATGGCAGCAATTCTGCTTTTATATGCACTGGTCAAACGACCTAATGCCCGTTGCACAAGCGGATTTTCAAACAAGACATCAATCGCCCCCCACCCGCCGCCCGACGGTAACGGTGGATCAAACGTAATCCGATATTCAACCATATCTTCATCGTCAACGACATCCAATCTCTCAACCGTAAAATTTATGTCCGAAAGATCGGATGGAAATTCACCGGACAGATGTGCGCCAAACTCATAACGCAAGATGGTCTCCGCGCGGATATCTTTGGGAAGATAGCGATCGGCTTCTTGTCTTTTCGCGCGCACCAAAATTTCTCTGCGCGTATCTTCTCTATTCTTATCAAGCGACACAAATGAAATTTGTTTCCGCTCATATTGGGCGGTGTGCAGTCCTACTTTGGTGCGCTGTTCTCCTAATTGCTTGACAATCTGGCTAACAATCCGCGCAGCCCGTTCATCAGAAATTTCCTTGACTGCAAGCGCTGCGGTGTTCTCCGGCACGCGGGCAAGCGTCGGTGATTGGGCTTTGAGCGTTTCGGGAAG
The DNA here is from genome assembly GCA_964371935.1 of uncultured Candidatus Saccharibacteria bacterium. GTDB lineage: Bacteria > Patescibacteriota > Minisyncoccia > Sungbacterales > HO2-52-23 > JACQRW01. Next base: position 16,044 of record CAYJOT010000003.1, read on the forward strand.
GGGATATTTTGTTGCTGCGCCAATCCGGTAAATATTTTCGCCCGCAACACGCTCCCCCGCGGGAATATCATCACCAAAAACCGGCTCGATATAGGGCTGAAAATCAGGAGCTTCTCGCGGAATGACAATTCTATTAATCTGCCCTATCAGTGTTGGATTAAACTCTTGATCATCAGGAAAAAATTCTGCTTGCTTGGTATTTCCTGCGCGATCAATCAATACCAAAGATATCACATTTTGCAGCCGTGTTTTTGTATTCTGTTGATCTGTTTCCGCTTTTTCTATCAGCCGTTCTTCTGCCTCTCCGATTTCAATACGCGTGATGGCACGAAATGATGCCTGAACATCCGTTTTGAGATAGAGTGTGCTACCTGGCGTCTTAAGCGCATCACCTATCCGCGTGATAATTTCTTGAGCATTAGTTATTTCTTCTGGCTCCAATTCATAGATCTTTGCGGCCTCATCTTGAAAACCAGTTGCTGAAATCACACGCGGAAGTTTTTCTGTTCCGATTGTGTTATCGTCGCGCCGATAAAAAACCAAAACGCCGTCCTTCCCCTCCTTAATTCCAACTACTTTTCCCTGTACGGACCGCACGCGCGCAAATATGCGGCCATCTTCACGTTGAAACTCAAGAAATCCCCGCGCATAACGGCAACGATTGTTTTTGAGCAAGTCGTCGCGGAGCTGATCAAACGAGCCAAGTACCGTGATCTCCGGAACAAAATCGATCTGCGCACTTGATTTATTGGCTTCGCCCACCACTCCCGCAAGATATTCAATAATCACTTTGGCGCTGTCCCCGCTGCCGATGAGTCCAACACCATCCCGAAAATCTTCCAAAGGAAATAATGTTTGGTTGCGGGTGGTTACTTCTAAAAATTGAAGAAAGGTAAGCGTGCGGGGTATTTCAATTCCTTCATCAAATTTTTTCTGCTCCTGTGCTATGAACCGTCGGGTTGACGGTGAAGGCGAGCGGATGCCAAATGTCTCCCTGCCAAGACCAGTTGTCTGTACTGGAATATCCGTAAAAATCGTAAAACGTTTTTGCTGATCTATGTCCTCAAACTCTATCTCATAGACGCCCTTTTGATTTGGGTTTTTATTTCTGCGAATCTTTTTTACCTCCGCATCCACCATCAGATGCATTGAGTTAAAATTGTTGTGGCTGATCACTCTGCCCAATCGTTCCTGTGTGGGATATTGCTGTCCGGAAATGTCAGGCACCTGCAAATTCGCCCATGTACCCATAGGGTTGATGTTGCCGCTTGTGCCCGGAAGACCGGGTACATCGCGATTTTCCGGCCTGTTCCTGCTGTTCAACTGAAACCACGGCTGGACAAACCCGGCCGGATCTCCGGTAGTCCCAAAAATGCCACCGGATTTTGACGTTGCCTCAAGTCCTACTGCCGGGGTCTTGGGGCTGTAATGCAGAAGCGCCCCGGAAAAAATCGCTGCATGAGGTCCGCCTCCGCCTATGACCACAACCGGAGCATAATTTACGCCCTGCTCAATGCGTGATTTCAAAAATTCCGATTGTCCTTCGGTTGCATCGCGTAGCGCGGCATCATACAGCAACGCCGCTTCCGGATTCAAATGAATACCGGCAAAAAGCTCTGTGCCGACCCGATGCAATTCACCTTCGCGCGAAGTTGTTTCCTTAAAGTCCTTTCTTCGCTTGATCACCGGCTCAATATCCGCCCAGATATCCGGATCTGA
>CAYJOT010000003.1:17862-45356 GCA_964371935.1 uncultured Candidatus Saccharibacteria bacterium
AGTCCTTTCTTCGCTTGATCACCGGCTCAATATCCGCCCAGATATCCGGATCTGATCGTATGGTTTTAAAAAACGATTCAAGATATGGGGAATCCTTGCGCTTATGCGCGCGAAATTCATGCGCCTCAAGCTCTTGAGGAGAAAAGCGCTCGTTGGGAAGATTTGATTGAGATGGTATGCTTTCGAGCATATAATAATTTCCCTAAGTTAACGCTTGCTGGTTTTCAATCACGCGAAGCCAAAAATCGGCATTGCCTCGTAATAATACTTCAATGCGAGGATTATTGAGACCGGTCTCCTGCACCACGTTCACACTTAGTCCTTTGAATTCAGGGAGCGTTGAGCGCAATCCCACAATAACAGTGGCATTTTGATCGGTGATATAATATGGCAGTTCGCCGTTCGGTTCCCTCCTGCCCGTATTGCGAATTGCGCCAAACAGGTCATCCAACAAGAGTGGCTTGCCACCGGAATATACCGACAATTCAGCAAGCAGCTGTTCTGTTACGGTGCGGTATTCTCCATCCTGTCCGAAGAAACCTATTGATGTAAGTTGATATTGTTGATTGCCGAATGGACGAACTACCTGGGCTATTATTTCCTCATTGCTTGGCTCTGATATACCTTTTTGAATAAGCGTCTGCTGTTCTCTTCGAAAACGACGGAAAAACTCCTCAAGATTTTCATCCAGCGCTCTTGCGCCGCTCAAAAGACGGTCGGAAGCCCGTCCTTTATATTGATCCAACAACTTCCTTAGAATCTCATTGAGTACTGCAATCGGATTTGTCTGCTGCGCCTCCTGGAATTCAACGCGCGCGGCTTCTGCCGCAAGATTGGTAAGCTCATCTTTGACTTGTGCTTTTAATTCTGGAGAAATCGGAAGTCCTGCTTTTTCAATGCGGGACAAAAGATCCAGCACATCAGTGCGCGCTTTCGTCATAGCCGCCTCCAAAGGAGGAGGAGACGTTGTTTCCGCGTCGCCGGTATATGGCGCCGCTTCTCCAGTTGGTCTGTTTTGTGCAGACACTGCTGTGGGCGGTTTCTCCTTCAAGATAAAAAGTTCTTTTGCTTCCGCCTCCAACGCTTCGCGACCTGGCAAAATCGGCTCCTGCGGGCTTTGGTTAATCGCATGAGATGGTTCTTCTCCTGCCGCCCGTACCTTATCAGGATCTTCAGGATTCTCTGCGCCTCGTTTTCCAAACAAGTTTTCAAAGATTGGCATAAAAATAGAAAATTAATTTGATTTTACATAGACGACATTTTTCGTTTTCATCATGAAAAACAACGCGAGCGCCGCCCCAAGCAATCCGATATCGCGAAATGTATCGCCGGTCACGCCGACCAATAAAAGAATTGCCGCCATTTCAATCGCCACCAGCAAGGAAACGGACTTTACAATCCACTGCGGCAAAAACCATGCAAAAAATACGAACGCAAAAATTAACTCTACAACTCCCTGCATCCGCAAATATTGGTCAATGCCGATTGAAGTATTGATGAAATTCTGGATCACCACCGGCAGAGGCCGCACCGCCCAATACCACCCGGTCGGATGGCGTAGCAGATCCAATCCCGAGTACAGAAACAAAAATCCAAACCCCAGCCGCAATGCCCATTCAAGAAGTTTTTTTTGAAGAGAGTTCATGGGAAAGAATGCCTACTATTCCACTTGCAATCCGAATTGTTCCGGATGCTCCAGAACATTTTTTACGGCAATGATTGTCGTTTCATTTGTTGTGTGGGGAGAAACATATCGCTATACTACGACAATTCTTTTAGCTTTGCAACAAACTTTTCTTTATCAAACCCTCCGGTCGCCCAAAGTTCGCCGTTGAGAATAATGCCCGGCGAGGCAAGGATCATGTACTTGCCCGCCATCTCCTGTCCCTCCGGAGTCACCACCTGCACATTACGATATGCCACATTGGGCCAGTCATGCGCAATGGAATGCCAAAACTCCTCAAAAATCCTGCACACATGGCACCCGGGAGAAGAAAGCGTCTCAAGCGTGATTGGTTTCATAGATATGACCAGTATATCATCTCCGCACGCTGCTGTCTAAAATTTATCTCAACAAACCTCTCACGATCGTGAAGAAGTTATGAGTGCTCAATATACTACTTCCCCACGAACGCGAACATGAAGTCGGGGTAGAGGGGGTGAATGGCGATGCCGCGGATGCGCTGGGTAACGGGGAGCATGCGGGCGTTCCAGGTTTTGCCGTCATCGTCGGTGCGGTAGAATTCGGAGCCGATGCCGGCGAAGATGGTGCCTCTCTTCTGCGGATGCACGGCAACTGCGGTCACAGTAATTGCGGATGGGTATACCAAGGTCTCAATGCGATTCCATGTAAACCCGCCGTCACGCGAGCGATAGAGGCCCTCGACCGCACCGATAAAGATGCGTTCAAAATTAGCCGGGTCAATGGCAAACGTCTCAATCGCAACTGGCAGACCGGCTGATGCGCTGCCGCCTACCCGTAATGACCCGGCAGAACCGGAGATCGGACCAAAGAAGAGCGGTTCCTGCGGAAATCCTTGGATTGGCGGCGGAATCGCGCTAAACCCTCCGGTTGAACCAGAATAACCTCCTCCGATCACACCACCACTTTCACTGTTTAACTTGTCAAGCTCGGCCCAATTTTCGCCTTCATCAAACGTTTTTTTGAGCCGCCTGCCTGAATCCACGGCGTACATCTCTGCAAAAAAACTTGGATTGCCGGCAACGCGCACCATGGAGTCACTAAACCAATGCGCGACTTTCCATGTCTGCCCGCCGTTGCGCGATATCAGCACCCCGCCCTGGCCGGTTGCAAGCGCAACGCGGTTGACGTCTGTCGGAGACACATAGATGTCATATACGGGAATATTGTCCGGCGCCACAAAATACACTTCGCGAAATGACCCGCCGCGATTATCGCTCCGCAATACTCTCCCCTTTTTGTTTTGAAAAACGGCGATATAGAGTACATCAGGACTCGACGTGCTCATAGCAATGCGGTACACATCAGCATTTGGCTGGAGCAGCCCGGACGAATCGTTCATTTTTTTCCAGTTAGCGCCCCTGTCCGTACTTTTCCAGAGGCCGCCCGCCTTTGCTCCCAGATACATGATGTCGGGGTTGAGCGTATCAAAGGCCACATGCAGTACCTGGGCAGGAGCCGATAGGCCCTTGCTGACCGCGAACGCGACGCTATCCCAATGCACACCCTCATCGGTTGAGCGCAACAGCGCGCCGCTTTTTCCGGATCCGCCGCCGCCACCGAACGGAAAGACCGAAACTCCGGCCATCCATAAAAAGACGGGGAAGAGGACCAGGATCACGATGATCGCGAAAATGACTCCGATGCTTGTTTTAATGGTTGACATGATTGAATAGCCAAAAGCGTAAAGACGAACGATGAACGCAGAAGAAAAAATTATCTTCTTTGGAGCACCAATAACAGCGCATCAAGGCCGAGCCTGGTCTGGACGTTTGATGTCTCGATCATATATGCCACCCGGTCAAGATGCTTGATACTTCCAATATACTCACGAATGCCGCCATCTGCAACATGCCCGAGCAGCCCGTTGCGCAGCAGCCCGTACAAATGCGTGATCAGCCGCCCAACCGCATCACGGTCTCCGGCAATCCTCGCACTCAATTGAAACGCTTCGGGGGCGCGTCCCGGCAAAAGACAGCGTTCAAGATCGCGGAGTAGTTCTTCTTCTTTTATGAGCACGCTTGGTTCTTTGAGAAGTTCAAGTAAAACGCCTGGCCGGCCTGTGGCAAGCGTGAGTAACAGGTCAATCTTTTCTGTTGTCATTCCCGACTTGATCGGGAATCCAGCAATCCCTAGTTCTGGATTCCCGCTTTCGCGGGAATGACAAGTGATATGCTCAAGATACTCCCGCAACACTACATCAGACACAAGCGAAAAACTTATATTCACGGTACGTGAAATAATAGTTGGCATGAGCAGATCGCGCGAGGACGCGATGAGAAAGATCACGGTTCTACTGCCCGGCTCTTCAAGCAGTTTCAGAAAGGCATTGCCCGACTCTTCGTTCAGATGTTCTGCATCGTTGATTATCAAAACTCGCCACGCGTCCCCTGCCGGCGCAAATGCCCACATTTTTTTCAACGCCTGAATATCCTTGATCGGAATTTCTTTTCGCACATCCTTTTCCGACACGAGCGTATGCTCCCGATCCACCAGCACCACCTCCGCCCCCAGCATCTTCGCAAACTCCTGTGCCACAGCCAACTTCCCCACCCGCTGCGGCCCATACAAAAGATACGCATGCGCGAGCTTTCCATTCTCCCGTGCTTGGCTTAAATATGCGATTTGCCGCTGGTGTCCGAGAATCACTTGACTTTTAATGACAGTTTTGAGCTGCATTCATGTGCAAGGGACAAGAACGGGCGCTCGTGGCTATGGATCAGACCATTTGGTTATCACGCAATATACCACCTCATTGCCCTCGCGGGTCAGTTTTGCAACAGTTGCCGAACATCCAAAATCAATATCATCCCGGTGCGCGGCAGAAGCAAGAAATTTCTTTTTCAATTTTTTTGCCATACTTCATTTCCGTTCCTCCAACTTCACTTTTATATCAACCTCCTTGTCGTCTCTGAAGACACGCAGCGTTATCGTCTCTCCAACCTTATATTTCTGAAGCAGCGATGACAGCGTATGTTCGGAATCAATGCGCTCTTTGTTCAACATCAGCAAGATGTCCCCTTCTTTGATGCCTGCGATCTCGGCCGGCGATCCGCTTGCGACTCCGGCTTCGGTCCCGCCTCTGGCGATCAGCGCTCCGTAATCCCGTTTGAGCCCGAACTTCGACGCCAACTCTTTCGTCACCACTATATAGCGGACTCCCAGAAGCGGATAGATAAAACGGCCGAATGTTTTTACATTTTCGAGATCGCGCTTTACCTTGTTGATCGGCAAGGCAAACCCAATGCTCTGCGCCCCGCTTGCAACGGCCGTATTGATCCCGATTACCTCGCCGCGGATATTGAGCAAAGGTCCGCCGGAGTTCCCTTTATTAATCGCAGCATCGGTCTGAATCAACTCTTGCAGGACTTCAGGACCGCCGGCGCCTCCTTGCGCCACAACGGAACGCTGCAATCCGGATACAACGCCGACAGACACGGTATTGCGAAACTCACCCAGCGAGTTTCCAATCGCAATTGCAACCTGTCCAATCTTCACCCCTGCCGAATCGCCCAAGCGCAATGACGGGAAATTTGATCCGGAGACCTGGAGCACTGCCACGTCCTGTACCGGATCGCGCGCCAATACTTTTGCCGCGAGCTTTTTGCCATCATTCATCAGCACCATATACTCCGCCTCTTTGTCAGCTACTACATGCTTATTGGTAATGACCAAACCGCTTGATGAGACAAAGAATCCGGTTCCAGCCGACACATCTTGTTTTCGCGTCCCTTTTTGGCGAAGCTGCGGGATCTGAATACTTGGCCCGTTATTGCCAAAAAACTCCTTCAGGATGGGGTCGTCGCCAAACGGATCAACATAGTATTGCTCCACAACCGGCACATCTTTGCTTGCCACCACGCTCACTACTGCCGGAGATGCCTCGGCAACTGCTTTCTCAACCGTGTTCTCCGGACGCGCCATCGCATCGGCTCCTCCGTTCGCGTCATCCTTTGTTTTTTCCGGAGTTGTCTGCGTGATCTTTTCAAGAAATGTAGGCCGGCGGTATATGACCGCTCCACTACTCGCCGCCTCCGGTCCTGCAAGGAGCGGCCCGAATACGCTCAATGAAAGAACAGTCCCGATGATCGAGACCACAAAACTCAACACTACGCTGAAAAGAATCAATTGCCTCGTTGTTGGTTGTTCCATATATACAAAACGCAAATGTCAAAACTCAAATATCAAATCAAGTTTAAAATCCAAATGTCAAAAAAACTGTTTTAAATTTTTAGCTTGAGTCATTGATTTGTCATTTGAAATTTGACATTAGGATTTTACACAACTGCCTCTACCACCGTAATCCCGGGCACGCGCATCTTGAGCAGTTCTTCAACTCCCCCTTTGAGGGTAAGCACGCTCAAAGGGCAGCCATCGCACATACCCAGCATCTTAACATATACAATGCCGTTTTCAAGCTTAATAAACTCAATATCTCCAAGATGCTGCGCCAGCATAGGGCGGATTTCCGCGAGCGCCGACTGGATTTTTTCTTGCATCACTTTGTGTTCCATCGTATTATTTTTCCTAAAATATATTTCTTATCTACCACGCCGAAATCCTTGCTCGACAATCCCCACGAAACCAAACTCCCCGCTTCATATCCGTTTTCCCGCACACCAAGAATCTTTTTTATGAAAACCTGCGCGGGGTCAGCCGGATTGGAAAATACAACAAAATCTCCCACTCGTACAGGTATCCACGCGCTTGCCCAATACGACCTGCCCGGCACCAGCACTGGCCAGCAGCTCTCGCCGCTTACCCGCACCCGAAAGAGTATGCGGAGCACCGTCATTCTGAACGCAGTGAAGAATCTTGCCGGCATACGGCAATCCGTGAGATTCCTCGCAAATGCTCGGAATGACTTAGTACAACTTATCAGTGATCGTTTGGTATGCCTCATACCGCTCCGGAACCTTCTTTACCTCGTAAAAGATTTTTGCTATGGCATCAACCGCATCAACTAATTTTTGCGCCGCATCCGCGTTCACCTCCTGCTTGTTTTTCGAACACATCCTTACCGCATCCCACACAATCGCATGCAGATCAGGAAACTGCTCCAGATGTTCGGGCTTGAAGAAATCGCTCCAGAGGATCAGCAGTTCTTGCTTGCAAAGCTCGGCATGCGCTTCTTTTACCGCGATCCTGCGCGTCATACTGTTGGCAAGCGCTTTCATGGCCAAAAGATCAAATGTCATGGGAAATCCTTTGGGCGGCGTTAGTTCAGTAATCTGCTGCACCATCCGCATCACCGTCTTTGCTGCAATCTTCGCCGCCGTCGGATCATACACGCCGCACGGAATGTCACAGTGAGCATCGGCGGAAATTGTAGAAAAAAGTTTGAACATATTTTTATGGTTTACGGATATAGCTGATTCCCCTCTTCATTAAATATCAAAATCGCCTGCGTCGGGCATGATTTTGCCGCCAGCAAGATGGTTTCGTCATCCGTGCCCTTGTCGTTGTACACCACGGCTTTATTTTCCGAATCAAGCTCAAACACGCCCGGCGCCACTGCAATACACGAGGCAGCCCCGATACATAAATTGCGGTCAACAATAATCTTGCCGATTTTGAGTACTTTCTTTTCCATACCTCCTATTCTACACCATTTGCTGAATCGCATCAAGACCCAGCATCGCGCACTTTATCCGGGCAGGCATAACCGTGATACCCAAGAGTCCTTCTATATGAGTAGACGCCATCTCCCGCATCTCCTGTTTTGTCTTGCCTTGCACATCCTCGCACAAAAGCGATGCGGCCGCCCGACTGATCACGCACCCCTCGTGCTCAAAGCAAATCCCCGCGATCTGCTCGTCAATAAACCGCATCCGCACCGTGATCACGTCCCCGCACAATGGATTCGAGTATCGCCGTTCAACGCTAAACTCCGGCCGCAATCCGTAATGGCGCGGATGATAGTAATGCGACATGATCTTTTCGGAGTAGAGAGAGTCGAGCATACAACAATCATACCCTGTGTTGGCAACTATATCAACCTCTTCCGCGCTCCACCCCCTTACCAATTATGCTGGTATAGGGACGTCCCAGTCTGCGGGTGTAATAAGCATGAGTCCCCCGATAAGGAGAACTTTTGCGCCCCAGAAACGAGCCTGGTCAAATTGAGTTGCAAGAGCTGGGGGTGTGGATAAGTTTGACACTATCCCGCATTATGGTATGCTGGAGGTACTATTTATCATAATATTATGACCAATCAAACTCTAATCAAAAACAAAAAAAGGGACACTGCACGTTTGATAAAACTTAATCGCGTTGACCACAGCTATCAGGAAGCATGGCAACGCTTTCAGGATATCAGTACGCAGCTTTCTGCACTTTGGAGAACAAAAAAAATAGCCTGCAAATCCTCAGGGCGGAGCGCAGCCGATAATACTATGTTTTGCATTGACGCAAGCGTGATCATCTCTGCCGCTCGCGGCACCGAAGCCGATTCGGATCGGAGTATCGCGTTTCTTGATACTATCCGCAAAGAACGTCAGCGCGTATTTCTCCCCGAAATTGCGATATTGCCGTAAACGTAAACAACATAGAGCGTTCCTACGCTCCGTCCCCCCTTCTCTTCTTTATAGTGAGTCGGACATAATTCATTCTGACATCGTTGTTTACCGAAACTCAATTACTGTTGTCATACTAAAACAATAGACGATCGTCTTATGTTTTAGTATAGAATGTTCATTTCTTTTTCCCAAGAAGGACCGGGGCTTTTTCGATTCCATTGACAAGTATCTCAATATCCTCTTTGGTATTATACACCCAAAAGCTGGCGCGCGTTGTTGCGGGTACGCCAAGATATTTCATAAGCGGCATGGCGCAGTGGTGGCCGGCGCGGATGCAGATGTTGTCGCGATCAAGAATTGTTGCAAGATCGTGCGGGTGGATGCCGTCTACAGTAAAACTGGCGACACCGCCGCGGTCTTTCGCGTCGGGCGGGCCGAATATTTTTATTCCTTTTATATTGCCGAGCCGGGAAAATAGTTCGGTGGTCAATTCCTCATCAATTTTTCGGATCTCACCAAATCCGATTTTTTGCAGATACTCGATTGCCGCGGCAAGGCCGACCGCTCCGCTCACATTGGGCGTGCCTGCCTCAAACTTCGCGGGCAGTGAGGCAAATTCCGTATGCTCAAAAGAAACCTCGTTGATCATACCCCCGCCGCGCAAAAATGGCGGCATGCTCGCGAGCAGTTCTTCGCGGCCATATAATACTCCGATACCGGTCGGTGCTCCCATTTTGTGTCCAGAAAAAACTAGAAAGTCGCACCCGATATCCTGCACATCGGTTGGAAGATGTCCCGCGCTTTGCGCCGCATCCACCAGAAATAAAATCTTGCGTTCGCGGAAAAGCTTTCCCATCTCGCGCACCGGATTGATCGCGCCAAGCACGTGCGAGACATGTGAGAACGCCGCAAGCCGGGTGTGCGGTGTCAATGCCCGCTCTATGCGCTCAAGTGAAATTTTTCCTTCCTCCCCTCGACTCGTTCCTCGCTCGGGGTGGACTACGTCCACAACATCCAGCACGATTCCTTTCTCTTCCGCTAACATCTGCCACGGCAGCATATTCGAGTGGTGCTCCGCACGGGAGATCAAAATATGATCGCCCTCGTGCAGAAAATTTTTTCCCAACGCATACGCAACCAAATTGATGCCTTCAGTCGTGTTGCGCATAAAAATAATTTCATTCGCAGATCGCGCATTCACAAACGCCCGCACCGTTTCCCGCGCCTGCTCGTATTTTTGAGTGGCAAGTTCCGACAGCGCATAAATCCCCCGATGCACATTCGCATGCGCTTGCTCATCATGCTGCCGCACCGCATCAATCACCGAGGCAGGCATCTGCGCCATAGCCGCGGAATCCAAATACGTCAAGGGCTTGCCTTGTTTTTGGTAGTGATTAAAAATCGGGAAATCTTTTTTATATTCTTTCTTCTCCATATTGAAAAAACTTTTTTTGATCCTCTGGCGACAATCCTCTCGCAACATCCCGGAAAAATTCTGCGAGGAGCAACTGCTTTCCTTGCTCCTCCGCAATACCTCGGCTTTGCAGATAAAACAGCTGCCGCTCGTCAATCCTGCCGATGCTGGTGCCGTGCGACGCCTTGACCTCATCGGTCAAAATTTCAAGATACGGACATATTTCCGCCCGCGCCTTTGGCGAGACAAGCAGCGCTTTTGCAAGCAAATACGAATCAGCGCCTTTTGCCTCTTCTTTAATTTCAAGCATCCCCCTTACCGTCAGCCGCGACTCATCAAACAGCGCGGCCTTTATAATCACCCGCCCGTACGTCTCCGGCGCTTCATGTACGAGCGTAATGCTCATGTCAGTAGTGTCCTTGTCCCGGCCCACATAGAGAATAAAAACTTCCGCTCTGCTCCCTCGTGCCGCCAGCTTGATATTCAGATCAACGGTCTTCGACATCTGATCAACAAAAAGAAAGGTCTCAATAAACACCCCGCGCTCTTCAGAAACAACGATTTCTTTAACCAGCGTATCACCAAGATTTTTAGAGGAGGATATATCCATTGTACAAAACTTATCCACAGTATGCTATTGACAAAAATAGTAACTGCGCGCTATGCTATAAAAAGTCGATCACGGGTTCAATTCACGACCCTGAAGTCCTGAAATCCGGAAACCATCTCGGGCTTTTTGTTTTGTTTTCAAAACTGATATAATGTTTATTGTGGAGTTCAAGGAGCCACCTCTGGTGAGGAATCCGTGGTCGACACTCGGGTAGAGGGGTCCAATTCCCCTTGGCTCCACACCAAAAGATCTGTCCTATACGGACGGATTTTTTAGTTTTCTACCCCACTGCCCCCTCCATTTCCAGTTTGATGAGCCGGTTCATCTCGACCGCATAATCCACCGGCAAATATTTCATGAGCGGCTCGAAAAAACCGGTTACGATAAGGGAAGATGCCTCGACCTCGGACAGGCCGCGCGAGCGCAGGTAGAATAATTCTTTTTCGCCGATCTTTGATACTTTTGCCTCGTGCTCCACGCGCACGTCTTCCTCATCTATCTTAAGAGTCGGGTAGGTGTCGGACCGCGACTGCGGGTCAAGAATGAGCGCATCGCACCGCACGGTAATACGGGAGTTTGTCGCGCCGCGCACCGCCTGCGAAAGGCCGCGATACGATGTTCTGCCCCCACCAAACGAAACTGATTTTGAGATCACGTTCGATTTCGTGTCCGGCGCCATGTGTATCATTTTTGCTCCGGCATCCTGATGCTGCCCGGGACCTGCCATGGCAATCGAGAGCGTATCAGCAGATGCGCCTCTACCCATCAAAAATACGCTCGGATATTTCATCGTAATTTTTGATCCTAAATTGCAATCGATCCACTCCACAAAACTGCCCTCTTCCGCACGCGCGCGCTTGGTCACCAGATTGTACACGTTATTCGACCAGTTCTGCACGGTGATATATCGTACCCGACTATGCGGCTTGGCGATAATTTCAACCACGGCCGCATGGAGAGAATCGGTCGCGTATACCGGAGCCGTACAACCTTCCAGATACTGCACCTCCGAACCCTCATCCGCAATAATAAGGGTGCGCTCAAACTGTCCGAAGTTTTGCGCGTTGATCCGGAAGTACGCCTGCAGCGGCATCTCCACTTTTACGCCCGGCGGTACATAGATAAAAGAGCCGCCCGACCATGCCGCCGAATTTAAAGCAGCAAATTTGTTGTCCCCCACCGGGATTACTTTTCCGAAATACTGTTTTACCAAGTCAGGATATTCTGCCACCGCCGTATCCATATCAACGAAAATTACACCTTTCCGCATCAGATTTTTCCGCAGGGCGTGATAGATCACATCCGAATCATACTGCGCCGCCGCGCCCGCAAAAAACCGCTGCTCGGCCTGGGGCACGCCGATCTTATCAAACGTATTTTTAATATCTTGCGGCACATCGTCCCACAACCGCGCCATCCGGTCGGAGGGTTTGATATAGTAAATAATTTTTTCAAAATCAATAGCCGACAAATCAGCACCCCACTTCGGCATCTGCTTCTGCTCGAAAACATGCAGCGCATCCAGCCGAAACTTCCGCATCCACTCCGGCTCGTTTTTGATCGCAGATATCTCGCTCACCACCGAATCAGAAATCCCGGGCTTGGTCTGATACACGGCCTTGCGTTCATCATGGAAACCATACTGGTATTCAGTTTGTTGCAATATTTGTTTCTTCATACTCCAAACTCCTTATATCCTCTGCTTTCTAATTTCTCCAAAATCTCCACACCTCCCGAAGCCACCAATTTTCCCTTTAACAACACGTGCACAAAATCCGGGGGCAGCAGTTCAAATAGCCGCGGCGAGTGGCTGATGAGCAAGAGTCTGGCACCGCGCTTTGCCTCGGCCTGCAAAATGTGCGCAATGCTTTTGAGCGCATCCAGATCAAGTCCCGAATCAATCTCATCGCAGATCGCGATTTTCGGCTTTCGCGCGATCAATTGCAAAAGCTCGGATTTTTTCTTCTCGCCTCCGGAAAATCCTTCGTTCAAAAATCGCTGGAGAAAATTATCATGCAGTCCAATCTCCGGCAGCATTTGTCTTATGTCATCCTGAACGAAGTGAAGAATCTCATTCGTGTGCTGATTACTGGCGATCATCTGCAAAAACGTACTCATACTGACCCCGCCAACCTCCGGCGGCTCCTGAAAGGACAGAAACAATCCGGCCTCGGCCCGCTTCTCCGGCAATAGCGCAAGCAGATTTACACCACCAAGCATAACACTCCCACCAGTAATGCGATACTCCGGATGACCGGCAATCGCATACGCAAGCGAGCTCTTCCCTGACCCATTCGGCCCCATGAGCGCGTGAATTTCTCCGGCATGAATTGCAAGCGAAAGATTCTGGACGACCTTTTTGTCCCCGATATATATGGTGAGATTCTGTATGTTTAAAGATTGCATAAGTCCTTATTTTCCCTTATACTCCTTAATAAAGAACCGAACTTTTACAAATAAGGAGAAAGAAAAATGGATTATAGATATTGTATTAGTCTTGCCTTGATTTGGCCACAAAACAGAGCACACGCTATGGCAAGTCTAAATCAATGCCTTATTGATGCTGGGATATATGCCGAGGTCACGACGGACAGCCTATCATTAAGACCGCGCCTGTTAATTTTTCTGCAATCTCTTCACCACCCCAACCAGCGCCTTGAGCGCATACTCAAGGTCTTTTTTTGTCGTTTTTCTGCCAAGCGTAAACCGGAGCGAGCCCTGTGCGAGATCATGCGAGCGGCCAAGTTCCAGGATCACGTGCGAGGGCTCAAGCGAAACGCTGCTGCACGCGGAGCCAGTGGAGCAAAAGATTCCCCGCGCATCAAGATAGATCACCGCTGCCTCGCCTTCGATACCCGGAATCGAGATATTGATATTGTTTGGCAGACGCAGGGTTGCGTGGCCGTTCAACACCGCCTCAGGTATCGCAGCCATGATTTCCCGAATGAGCCAATCACGAAGTTTGGTCAGCCGCGCATTCTCTTTCTCGCGGATAGCATGGCTGATCTCAAGCGCTTTGGCAAATCCCACTATCGCGGGAATATTTTCCGTGCCGGAGCGCAGTCCTTTTTCCTGTCCGCCTCCGACAATTATCGGCTCAAGTTTTATCTCTTTCCGGGCATACAAGCATCCGACCCCTTTAGGTCCATAGATTTTTGATCCGTTGATTGCGAGCATATCCACGCCAAGCTGTTCAATATTAAGATCAAGCGCGCCAGCTGCCTGACACGCGTCGGTAAAAAAATAAATTGGTGTTTTATTTTTCTCCGTATTTCGTTTCCGTCGTGCCTCGCGGATTATTTTCCCGATCTCCGCAATTGGCTGAATTGTGCCGATTTCATTGTTGGCATACATGACTGACACCAGGATCGTATCCGACCGGATCGCGTGCTCAATCTCTTTTGGATCAACCACCCCCGTTTCCGAAATACCTACTGTCGTCACATCAAAACTTTCTCGTCGCAGCACGTCAACGGAATGCAGAACCGCATGGTGCTCAATCCGCGTGGTAATAATATGCTTTTCAAACTGCGTGTTCGCGCGCGCAACGCCAATAATCCCCAGATTAATCGCTTCGGTTCCCCCTCCGGTAAAAATAACTTCCGCGGGCTTGCAATGCAAAATACCCGCAACGCTTTTGCGGCTGTTTTCAAGGACTTTTTTAGCGGCAACGCCTCTCCGATGCAAACTTGACGGATTGCCAAACTCCATGCTCCAATACGGCTCCATCGCCCTCTTTACCCGCGCGTCAAGCGGCGTTGTTGCGGCATAATCCAAATAAATTTCTTTCATCCTATTTTCCTGCGTTTGTTTTTCCATATATGCAACACCGGAGGCGTTGCAGATAATCTTTATGGAAAAATAGCGAGTCGTCCTTGCGAAAAATTTTCCTGCCCCATGCGCTTTCCAAACGAGTACCCAACACTATCCCCGACAACTGCGCCAACGAAACAAAGTACCATAAGAGACACGATCCCAAAATATCCAATGGTAACACAACAGATAATATCACGCCATTTTAAATCAACAATCGCTTCGCGTGAACGATCATTTAACCACGCTTCCGGGCAACACTTCCGCGTCCGGTTGCAGCAGCACGGGACCGTTCGGGCTGTCCGCGGCAAGGAGCATGCCCTGGCTTTCAAGCCCTATGAGTTTGCGCGACTCAAGATTGGCAACGATCACGATCTGGCGGCCGATAAGCTCATCTGGTCGGTATCGCGCGCCAATACCGGCAATAATTTGCCGCTCTTCTTGGCCAAGCGATATCTGCAGGCGCAATAGTTTGTCCGAACCGTCAACGCGCTCGGCAGCCAGAATTCTTGCGATTCGCAGATTTATTTCTTTGAACTGGTCAAATGTGATCATATTAGAAATCCGTCTTTTTTAAGCCCAGCAAGAATTTTCTTCACACGGGTCTTCGGCTCTTTTGTTTCTTGCGCAATCTTAACTACGGAAAATCTATTCTTATTCAGCACCATTCGCAAAATCTTTCCCCGCAACTGGCGGTCCGATCCCTCAAAGCGCGACTGTTTTGTATAGTGCCTGCTCCTACGGTTCGGGTTTTCTTTTTCCCGGCGCCCGAGCATGGCACCGTAATCCATAAGGGCATAATACCACTCGGCCGGGTTTTTTGCATCCAGCGTTTGGCTGATGAGATCGAGAATATCGGCATCCGGCACGTCTTTCTCGTTCCGAAAGAAAAAAAAGAGAAAGACACGCCTGATGTTCGTTTCGATGAATGATGCCGGAACTTGGAACGCGAAAGCAGCAATAGCACCGGCCGTTCCTTTGCCAATCCCTGGTAACTCGTCAAGTAATTTCGGATCAGCAGGTAGCTTGCCTTGGTAATCTCTCACGACCCGGGCAGCTGATTTTTTGAGCATGAGCGCCCGCCGATTGTATCCGAGCCCCTGCCATGCCATGAGCACTTCGGCAAGAGACGCGCGATCCAGCGCCCCAAAATTCGGAAACTGTTTTGAAAAAGCGCGATACTTCGGAATCACCCGTTCAACCTGGGTCTGTTGCAACATAAATTCCGATATCAGGATTCGGTACGGATTACGCGTACGACGCCATGGCAAATCCCTGCCGTACTCACGATAATACTTCCCAACAGTCTTCCGAAAAAGTCGGATATCGTGTGACGAAAGATTCTTCATTGATTCCTCTACCCCTATGTCAACACTTAATGTCCGATCGGACGTGAAGTGTTGACGTTCAAAACAACTGCCCCGCTAAAACAAGTGGTACAGCAGGGCAGGTAAAATCAGCCCTGAGCACCGCTACGGTGAGATCTTGGCGGTTGCGACAAACCTCATCATGACCGCGTTGCTGGTCTCGTCCTTGACCGGAAAATCCACACGATAGTCAAATTGCTTGTCGCCGTCATCGGTGTGCAACATGGCGTAATATACTTTTCCCTCTTCGGTTTCTTTCAGCAGTTCTACGTTTTGTCCGGCATAGGTTCCGGCGTTAAAACGGCGCGCGCCTAAAATGCGCCCGGGCTTGCCTTCCCTATCATCGTGGATCACTGCCCAACCCGCTATTGCAAGAGTTATCGATTGAATCACAACCATACTCCCAGGCTTCTGATCCTCAACCGAAACGGAGTTCTGGCCCATTGATGTTCCGGTCTGACCCGTTAACGAAGACCCTGTTATCGCGCTTGGCGTCTCCGTCCCCGTAATTTCTTTGTAGTCTTTTTCCGTTTGTTGGCCCGCCTGCTGATAATTTGCCGCGGTCTTCCTCCGCATATACACCCGATCAGCCCCAAAACCAACCAGACCCCCCACAATGAACAATATAGCCCCGACAACGATAGTATTTTTCATATGACCTCAATATATGCTGCACAAAAAATTTGTCAAATCTTTCCCTTCTTAATATCTTCGCGGATTTTCTTCACATACGCTTGGAAGAAGAAAAGATTATGAAAAGTGAGCAATTGCAGCGCGTTAATTTCTTTTGCGCGAAAGAGATGAGAGAGATAGCTCCGGGAGTAGCGGGTGCATGTTGTGCAGGCGCATTTTTTATCAAGCGGTTTTTTGTCTTTTGCAAAAAGGGACTGGCCGATATGCAGTTTGCCCTCTGATGTAAAGGCGGTTCCGTGCCGCGCATAGTGTGTAGGCACAATGCAATCAAACGTATCAACGCCTTCGCGTACGATCGGTATAATATCCTCAAGATACCCTATGCCAAGCAGATGACGAGGTTTTTCTGGAGGCAAATGATCTATCACCCATCGGCACATAATAGTCATGAGCCGTTTGTCATCGCCAAACTCTCCACCAATCCCGAAGCCGTCAAACGAAAGCGCACCAATAAACCGGCTGCTCTCTTCGCGCAAGTCCTGAAATCTGCCGCCCTGCACAATGCCGTAGAGCGCCTGCCTCGTATGCCGGGCATTCAGGCATTTTTTTGCCCAATCGTGAGTCCTGCCAAGCGACTTTTTGGTGTATGCATAATCCGCAGCAGGAGACGTGCACTCATCAAATGCAAACATAATATCCGCGCCCAGTTGCTCCTGAATGCGGATAGATTCTTTCGGCCCTATAAAAATTTTTCTCCCATCCCGAAACGAGGAGAAATGCACGCCGTCATCCGTGATATGCAAGAGCTTTGGCTGTTGGCCGATTTGGATCAATGCGCCTTCTTTCGGTTTCAAGATTTTTCCGGTACTAAAATCTTTGCCAAACCCCAAGCTGAACACCTGAAACCCGCCGGAGTCGGTCATCAGCGGATAATGCCATTGCATGAACTTGTGCAGTCCGCCTGCTGCCTTCACGATCTTCTCTCCTGGCATTTCATGCAGATGAAAAGTATTGGCAATAAGCAGCTGCGTGCCAGTCTGCTCCACTTGTTCCGTCGTGAGCGTCTTTACCGCACCAAGCGTCGCCACCCCCACATACGCCGGCGTCTCCACCTCCCCATGTGACGTCTTGATCACCCCGACCCGCGCCCTGCTTTTTTTCGATTGCTTGAGAACCTTGAATTCGATCATCGCTATCAACAACATTTCCGATTCAACACTTGACCCACGATCGTGGATGAAGTGTTGAATTTAGATTCATCATTTTTATCACCATTTTAATAAATCAATAGCATCCGACAACGGAATCATCTTGATCTTGGACTCTCCACGCCTCCTGACCTCAACACTCCCCTGCTCAACGGTTTTTTTACTCACCACCATACGCAAAGGTATACCAATCAGATCCGCATCCGCGAATTTTTCACCGGCCGATTTATCGCGATCGTCGTATAACACTTCAATACCGGCCGCAATCATATCGCGATACAGCTTTTCAGCCTCCTTAAAGCCGTGATCAAGCGCAATCAGATGAACACGAAACGGCGCAATGGAGTCCGGCCAGATTATGCCTTTAGCATCATAATGTTTTTCCACGATCGCAGCCATGCTCCGGCCAATGCCTATTCCATAGCATCCCATATAGAACGGCTGGTCGCGTCCTTCGGCATCAATGTACACAGCCCCTTTCATTTTGCCTGAGTAGTGCAGCCCGAGCTGAAAAATATTCCCGACCTCAATCCCTTTTTTCTCAATATACTGCTGACCGTTTTCTGCAGTCGCACCTTCGTATGCAAGCGCAATATCCGCGATCAAGTCGCAGGTAAAATCCCTGCCGTAGTTTACGTTGGTAGTGTCGGTTGTTTCTTCTTTTTGTCCGCCGATCAGATTGCGCGCAGTCTCAAGCACGACATCGCCCACATAGTATGCGCCTGCGTGTCCCCATGAATGCACATAACCGGTCTTGGTGCCGAGCTTTGCCAAATCTTCTTCGGTGGCGGGCTCGAGCTGCCCAACGGCCTTCACCGCGTGTTCCAACTTTGTCTTGTTCACCTGCAAATCTCCGGTGAGCGCGGCGATCACGATCTGTCCGGTCACGGTGTTCCGATACACCACATTTTTCAGATAATGGCCGACTGGCTTGCCGTAGTGCTTTACATTGTCTTCCATGGTCTGCACCCATGCGGGCTGCTCAATAGTCTGCAAAGGCAGCATTTCTGCTCCGGCATTTGCAGGATTGCGCTTGAATCGCGCCACATCCTCGTGCGCGGCAACAGATCCGTCCGGAGTCGTGAAATACCGGCTCTCCCCGGCATCGGACTCCACGATAAATTCATGGCAGTACTCCCCGCCGATATAGCCGTTGTCCGCCTCCACAATCGTTGTTTGTAAGCCGAGTCGGTCAAATATACGCGAATACGTATTTTTCATACTCTCGTATTCGCGCTGAAAATCTTCTTCGTTTGTATGAAAAGAATATCCGTCTTTCATAATAAACTCGCGCACGCGCAGCAATCCGCCCCGTGCGCGCAACTCGTCCCGGAATTTGGGAGAAAATTGATACAGGTGAAACGGCAAGTCCTTATAGCTCACGGTAAACTGTCTCACCAGATCCACAAACATTTCCTCGGCCGTCCCGCCAAGCGCAAACTCGCTGCCCCTCCGGTCTTTCACTTTCATAAGCTCAAACCCGGTCGTGTTGGTCCGGTTGGTCTCCTGCCACAACTCCAGCGGATGCAAAATCGGCGCCAGCATTTCCTGTGCCCCGGCAGCATCCATTTCTTCTTTCACAATCCCCATAATTTTTTGCTGCACCCGCTGCCCAATCGGCAAAAAATAATACCGCCCGGCCACCGATTCCCGGATAAACCCGGCCTGCTTGAGCAGCCGCGCTGATACGCTCGTATCATCTTCGGATACGGTTTTGGTTGTTTTTAAGAAATAATGTGAGAGCTTCATGATATGTTTATAAACCAATACTATCGCACGCGGGGCGCGGGGTCAACGACTATAGAAAATGCCCCGTTTGGTCGGAGCAACGAAAAATTGGTAATCAATCCGCAAAAGATCTTTAACGAGAGTCCGGATACATCGTATAGGTTTTGCTATATCCACAAAGGGGATTATGACATTTCAATAAGAAGAGACCTGAATATGCCAGGATGAAAGGATAGCCTGTTCCGTCAAAAAAAGATTGAGGGTATTCGGTAAAAATACTTTTTGTCTACCCGTCTACCAGTAAACCCAATGCCATCGCCCCGCAGGAGTTCACGTTTTTTCGCAATACCGCCTGGGGCGCTATAGCCGGTCAGCTCGCCGGACGATGCCACGACCTTGTAGCACGGATATTCAATCGGGTGTTCGTTGCCCGCCATAATCCTGCCGATGGTCCGAGGCGAGGTTTTGCATACGCGCGCTATTTCTTTATACGTCGCGACTTTGCCTTTGGGAATTTTTTTGAGCAGTTGAATCGCCTGATGCATAACGTAGAAATTACTCCTTTTTCTCTTCCAATTCAAGGCATACCGAATTCATGCAATACCGCTTGCCGGTCTTGGTCGGACCGTCATCAAATATATGCCCCAGATGCGAGTCGCATTTTGCGCATACTACTTCTGTGCGCGTCATATCGTGCGCATCATCGGAAACAAACCGCACCGCACCGGGCAGCGCCTCGTCAAAACTCGGCCAGCCCGTGCCGGAATCGAATTTCGTATCAGAAGAAAACAGCGCGTTCCCGCACGCGGCGCACGTATACATCCCTGCACGCTCCTCATGAAGCAGCGCGCCTGAAAACGGGGCTTCGGTCCCCTTTTCACGCAACACTTTATATTGCTCCGGCGTAAGTATTTTTTTCCACTCCCCTTCGGTTTGTGGCATCGGTGTGTTATCCATGAATATTTCTTATGGTATACATTTACTCACGATCGTGAGGATTTGTATACTATGAATTTTTAAGAAGTTTCGCAAAATCCCGCTGAACTTTTTGCAGTTTCGGATTGATGATTACCTCGCAATACGGATTGCCGCGATTGTTTGCATAATAATCCCGGTGGTAATTTTCAGCTTCGTAAAATTTTACCAGCGGCTCCACTGCGGTCACGATTGGTTTGCCTGCGGCATGTGAGTCGTTGATTTCTGTAATAAATTTCTCTGCCTCGATTTTTTGCTCCGGCATCGTATAAAAAATAACGGAGCGATATTGCGTACCCGCATCATTGCCCTGTTGGTTGATCGAAGTCGGGTCGTGGCTTCCGAAAAACACGGTAAGCAGATCGCGAAAAGTTATTTTTTTCGGATCATACTCAATCCGAATCACCTCGACATATGCGGTGGTCCCGCTGCATACTTCTTCATAGGTAGGATTCTCTTTTGTTCCACCAGCATATCCGGGCATGACTGAGATAATTCCTTTCAGCATCTGGAAAACCGCCTCCGTACACCAGAAGCACCCTCCGCCAAATACCGCAATTTGCGATGTTTGCTCCATACAATCAGTATACACTTTCAATTACGAAATTCAACTCATTATCTCAGATTCTTCGCTTCGCTCAGAATGACTGCACGGTATGTTTCTCTTCCCTATACGCACGGATCTCCTGCAAAAACACTTCGCCGAAATCTTTGAGTTTGCGCTCGCCAACTCCGGGAACACGCAACATACTTTGCAAATCTTGTGGCAAGACACGGGCTATCTCCTGCAAGGTTTTGTCCCCAAACACAATATAGGCCGGCACCGATCGTTCCCGTGCAAGCCGCGAACGAAGCGCGCGGAGCCGTTGGAATAATTCCTCATCAAACTCCCGCTTGTCTCTGTCAGCCGCCAACGTGCCAAGCATCCGGCGAAGCGTATCGTGTTTGGAACGCGAGACGGCGCTACGGGCTGCGGCATCTTCCTCTGCCGGTTCTTGCCGCATACGCAAAAGCATAATAGGCGCGCGCTCAAGCAAAAGTTTTCTGCCCAAAGCGCTCACGCGATAGGTGTCATACTCGCCGCTATTTTTTTCCAGTATGCCGGCGTTGATCAGTTGGCGCATAATATCCCGCACCTCATCTTTGTTCATATCAGTCACAATGCCAAATACTGAAAGCGTGTCGTGGCCGCGCTCCACCACCGTTTTTGTCCGTTTCCCCAGGAGCACGTCGGCAATATAGGTCAGGCCGTAGTACTCGCCGGTGCGCAACACGGCCGAAAGAATTTTTTGCGCAATTTGGGTTGCGTCAAATTTTTCTCGTTGCCGCAAGCATGTATCGCACGCCCCGCACAATACCGTGCCCAGCTCGCCGAAGTATTGCAACAGATACGCGCGCCGGCACGTTTTTAATTCGCAATACTCAATCATCCGGTTCAACATCCGCGTCAGCCGCTCGCGTTCAACCGCATCTTCGGCTCTTCTGATGAAAAAGTCATGTTTGAATTTGCTTCCGTACGAATAAAACAACACGCACATGCTTGGCAGACCATCCCGTCCGGCGCGTCCGGTTTCCTGATAATAGCCTTCGAGCGATTTGGGAAGGTCGTAGTGCACCACGAGCCGTACGTCCGGCTTATCAATGCCCATGCCAAATGCAATGGTTGCCGCTATAACTGAAATTTCGTCATGAATAAACCGCTCCTGCGTTTTTTTCCGCACTTCCGCATCAAGGCCGGCATGATACGGCAAGGCGCGAATACCATGGGCTTGCAGTTTTGCCGCAAGCTTCTCGGTATCGGCACGCGAAAGGCAGTAAATAATCACCGATGCATCTTGGTACTCTTCCAGCAACCGGATCAATTGTTTTTCTTTTTGTCCGGCTATTGGCTCAATATGGTAATTCAGGTTTGGCCGGTTAAAACTGGAAACAAACATGCGCGCATCGCGCAACTCCAACTCGCTTATGATATCTTTCCGTACTCGTTCGGTTGCCGTTGCAGTCAGCGCAATGAGCGGTGCCTCGGGCATCACGCGGCGAAGCATTTTCAAATTGCGATAATCCGGCCTGAAATCATGCCCCCATTGGGAGATGCAATGCGCCTCGTCAATCGCGATTAAAGAGATCGGCAGCTCGCGCAAAAAATCCTGGAACGATTCCAAAGCAAGGCGCTCCGGCGCCACATATAACATTTTGATTTCTCCGTTGCGCAGCTGCCGATACATAGATGCGGCCTCGGCCCCGGAAAGCGTGCTGTTGAGAAATCCGGCCGCGACGCCGTTTGCCCGCAACCCGTCCACCTGATCTTTCATGAGCGCGATCAGCGGCGACACCACGAGCGTTAACCCGTCCAACACTAAAGCCGGCAGCTGGTAACACAGCGACTTCCCTCCCCCGGTCGGCATCAACACAAACGCATCTCTCCCCGCAAGCACCCATTCAATCACCTCCTCCTGCGGCTCCCGAAACGCGTCATACCCGAAATAAGTTTTGAGAACTTCATGGATTTGCATAATGAGTTAAATTCTTGAAAAATAATCCTGTGCATAACAACCTATTGACAACAGTTATCCTTTCATCTATAATCAAGATACAAAAACCTGTATTCCGAACTGTCGCCGGACGGCGGCGTGGCTGGGACACCAGTCTAGGAACGTGGTTGGAAATAGCCTCCAAAGGGCTCTTTTTTATTATTTAACTTCACCCATACCTTCTCCTAATCTTTTTTCTTGGCAAGGTCATAATTTAGATAATCTCTAATATCAACATCAATTGTCTTCCCCTCTGCGCGCTTTGTAAGAGAAATCCATATAATAGTGCCTTGTTCTTCTTTTACATTAAAGAGAGGATTTAGTGCCTTCTGTACAGAAATCTTTATAATCATGATCGTTTCATTCAACTCCAAGACCCCCCCTCCCTTAAAAGCTCATCTCTTAGTTCGACAAATGATGTCCATTTCTTTTTTGTATTTTGTGTTTTCATATTCTGTATCACCATTCAAATTTTGAAATCCATGTCGTGGTTTGATTTCTCGATATTCTCACTCCGTATCTTTTTGATTCTATTATCATTCCACATTAAATCCTTCATCCGCCTTATTCGCCAAAGCCCGGACATACGCGCAATAATCGCAGTTCGGATTCGCGACCGGAAGTTTATCTTGATTCAGGCACTCATAAATTTTCACAATCGTTTTCTCGATCCATGTGTCGTTGCCGGTATACGGGACCAGGGTGATGTCGAATTCGAGTTTAGCGTCAAATGCCTTGCGATCCGTTTTGCCGTTGCAGTAGACAAAGTAGCCGGTGTTGGAAACCGCATGGCAGTTTTGGCGCAGCAGCCATTGGTAGATTTCCATCTGGCGCTTGTAACCGATGTGCCACCCTTGGTTGAGCTGGGTAATATCGCCATCTTTTGCAGTTGCTTTATAATCAACCACGATATACTCGCCTTTTGAATTTTGCCAGAGGTCGTCAATCGCGCCGAAGATCAACAGATTGGTCGGCTCGTGCAGATATTGCACGCCGGTAAAATTATGCCGCCACTGGTCGAGATTTTCGTGCGGAACTGGCTGCGCATCTACTCCATATTTTTCAATTAACGGATGTTTTGTGCCTGCTGCCCGGTGTATGTCGAACTCAAGCTTGAGCAGATGATCCACCGCGGAATTGAGCGCAAACGGAAATCCCGACGGCCTCCCCACTCCGAGCCGCCGATCATAGTAAAAACACCGCGGACACTCCAAAAATAAGTCAATCTTGGAACGGGACAGCTTAAACGGCTCCTCGGAGTGAGGGCTGTACAAACCCCTGCCTCTTTGTGCATGGTAATACTGAGACATAGTATCGCCCATCTTCTCATTGATACCCAATTTTTGCAAACGCACTAAGCAATGAGATAGTACCGACAAAAAGAGATTTGTGCTATGCTATCTGTATAATATATAGGCTCTTTGATACGGCGATCTCAAACTTCAGAGAGGAGCGCGATATGGACTGCCGGGCATGCAAACTGGAGATGGGACCTCATCATAAATGGGTAACTATCCTGGGGAAAGACGATACCATTGACTATGTTCATCTGAACTGTTGGCAATATGGCATACTCGCAGCAGCAGCAGCAAGCCCGCAAGTGATAGGCGATCTGACATCAGATTTTTTCAAATTCTTCTTCGGCTTACAAGAAGATCGGATATTTTTTGAGATCAGTTATTTGCAAGTAATGGAAACATTGCATGAGGACGGGTAAGCGACTATGCTCCCGTCCTATTTTATTGCGCACCTTTGAGCGCTTTGATATCTTCCATCAATCGCTGAAGATCTTTCTCAATTTTCTCTACTGCGGCGCGCGTGCCGGTATCGGCAACAGTTTCTTTTTCTTCGATCTCCTGGATTTTATCCATGTCTTCGGCAAGCCCCTCAACGTCTTCAGAGATTTCGCCCACATCGGTCTCAATCTCTTTCACGTCCTCCTGGATTTCCTCAATGTCCTCCTCCACTTCCTCCAAACTTTTTGTATTGCGGTTCACCGTCATCTGGATGAAAATCGCCAGATAAATCGCTTCGAGCGAAACCGCAGTCGTGAGCACCAGCAGTACCGAATCAATCGCAACACCAAACCACACAAACGCAAAAGCCAGCACAAACAAAAATGTGTGTACCAAAATCGAGCCGGGCGTCCCCACCCACTGGGTAAGCCGCGTGGCCATATCATGGGTTTTTCGCTCCTGTACACTCATAGAATCAACTGTATAAATAGCACAGATAGACCCGCAAGTAAAATCTGCGAGCTCACGCCAAGCATTGGCCGGTTATCTAAATCGGTACGCGCGTGGATTCCCATGTGCAGGCGCTGGAGCAAGACAAAGGGCTCATACCGGAATTTCCAATAGACGAACTGAAGCGCGTCGGGCAATATTCCGCCAATCACCCCAATCACGACAAATGCGTACGGCAGATGCAGAAAATATGAAAAGGCAATAAGCGAGATTGCAATCCCCAGCAACGCGTCACAGCCGATCAGGGCAACATCGGCGGCAAAATGCCTGCCGATCACCATGTCGTTTTTCATGCGGTCGTGCTTGTTTTTCTGGATTGACCTGACCGGGTAGTGCCAGTGCGGAATAGCGTCAACCACAAAGTGACTCACAAACGCCACGGCAAATGCCAGCACCGGATGTTCCAGTACCATGCTTGCCGCTGCCGCGCCAATAACCGCATGAGTGGTGAGCGTCATATTACTTTTGCGTGAGCTGTTTTAAAAACGCCTTATCATTCGGTTTTCTGTTGAGAAATTCAACAATCATTTCCATCTCATCCATGGTCGCGGCTTTGGCAAGAAGCGTGCGATAATCTTTGCCAGCCCGCGCGTTCATTACTCCTTCTTTTTCAAAACGGGTGAAGAGGTCGGCGGCATATACTTTTGACCACGCGTAGCCGTAGTAGCCAGCATCATAGTTGCCCATGAGATGGCCGAAGCCGGCGCCAAACATACTGCCTTTCGGCATTTCAATGCCTGTCAGTTTTTTATTGAGCGTGCGCATGCGCGCGTTATTCTCGCCCGCGGTTTTCGGCGGCTTCAGATGAAGCATCATGTCATAAGACGCAAGCGCCATCTGGCGGGTGATGGCGTATGCTTCAAGAAAATTCCTGGCCGCAAGCATATTATCAATCATATCATCCGGCAAGGGTTTGCCGGTTTTATAATGCCGCGAGATTTTTTTCAGGACTTCCCGGTCCCATGTCCAGTTCTCAAGCATCTGCGAAGGCATTTCGACAAAATCCCCGGCAACCGCAAACGAATTTTGCGATACAAAGCGCGGGCGACCAAGCGTAAAATGCATGATATGGCCGAACTCATGGAAAAGCGTAGCTACTTCGCCATGGCTCAAGAGCGAAGGATTTTTTTTGGACGGTTTTGGAAAATTCCCCACCAAGAAGCAGACAGGTGCCACGCGTGTCTTTTCCGACAAATCTGTTGCGGATCCGGATACCGCGTTGAACGCTGCCATATGGCCATACTTGCCTTGGCGCGGATACATATCAAGACCAAAGTAACCGATAAGCGAACCGTTTGCATCAGCTACTTCGTAAAATATGACGTCGGGAGACCACAGCTTGAAGCCGGAAACTTTGCGCCTGTCATCCGTAGTCCCGCCAGCAGCGGAACGGAGAATGGAAAATCGGACAGAAAGGAGCTGGGAGTAGATGTCAAACATTTTTTTCAGCACGAACTCAAGCGGAAAATACTCGCGCACTTTTTCCGAATCAAGCTTGAATTTTTCCTGCCGTACCAACTCTCCATAAAATGCGACATCATGGTATTCAAGCTTTGCCTTTACGTCGCCGGTCTCTTTTCTTTTGCAGCCGGTCAGCTCCGCAACTTCCTTTTTGGTGACTGATCGGGTGTGCGCAACCAGCCCGCGAATGAAATTA
Organism: uncultured Candidatus Saccharibacteria bacterium; assembly: GCA_964371935.1. Classification (GTDB taxonomy): domain Bacteria; phylum Patescibacteriota; class Minisyncoccia; order Sungbacterales; family HO2-52-23; genus JACQRW01. The sequence continues at coordinate 44,265 of CAYJOT010000003.1, forward strand.
AGAACCCGCTCCGGCGTTTTCGCCATTTTCACTTCCAATACATAGTGCGCATGGGTTTTGTAACCGAGAAGCTTGGCATTCCGCTCGCGCAGTTTCAATGCTTTCTGGAGCAATGCCAAATTGTGCGGTCCGCCGTGCCGCACATATTTGCCGACAAGTTCTTTGCGCCGGCCCTCGTCCTTTGCATGACGGAGAAAGGGGTACAGGTCGGGATACTTGAGCGTCACGATATACTTGCCTTTGGCATCGCGCGCCAGACCGCTGATATAGGATTCCGGCAGACCGGCAAGTTCTTTTTGCGCAACGCGGATCTCATCATGATAGTCATTAAGATTTTTTTGAAACGCGAGCGTAAGCTTGTTGAGCAGCTTTCCGTTCCTTTTCACTTCAGCGCGCTTGGCTGGAGGCAGATCCATGCCCATGCGCCTATAGTCGCGAATCAAAAACGCAACCAGACGCTTTGCGTCCGGAGCAATTTTTTCGCGCCTCACCCCGTATTCTTTGAACGCCCGGTACAACTCCGCATCATAGAGCAGATCAACCAGCTTCGCATGCATCCGTTCAACGGTGCCATGCGCTGCCAGCCGCATATCCTGCCGGAGCGCAACGCTCGCCAAAAGGTGCAGCTTGCACTGAAGCGTACCAACTTCCCGCATAGCCCACTCATACGGCCAGATCGTATTTTCAAACGTCCGATCCTGCGCGGCAATGTGCTTGATCGCATTCTTTGCCTCCCGTACGCCACTGATCGCTTTTTCCGCGGCGACCCGCATGTCGGTTTTTTTCCACCGCGTCCATTCCAAATCTTTTGGGGTAAGCGCAAGAGTTTTCATCATAAGATTATCGTATCACGAATCTTAACATAAAACAAAAAGCCGCAAGGTTAGCCCTTGGGCTTGTTAGGAACGGCAAGCAAATGTCGGCGTACCATTTCAGGCACGGAACAAAAACTGATCTTGCGTATGTCAAGTTTCTCGCGACACATACGAAGCTCCTTTTCGGTTTTCGCTTCAATCTCGATCGTCGGCGGAAAACAGCGTTGCTCCGAACGATTCTACCCTCTGCTTCATTTCTTCAATACCGTCAATTACG
>CAYJOT010000003.1:45456-46783 GCA_964371935.1 uncultured Candidatus Saccharibacteria bacterium
ATTTCCCCAAATCCAAAATTTCGTCTATGCGGATTTTACTCACGAATTCTGGGGCGTGGCTGACTAAGATCATGGCGCCTTGGTATTGGTCGAGCGCTTTGGCGATAATTGGGAGATGGCGGAAATTGATATGGTTGGTGGGCTCGTCAAGAATGAGCAGGCCTGGCCGTTCCAATACCAGGCGGGCAAAGGCAACAAGACCTTTTTGTCCTTCAGATAAGCGCCCGATCTTGACACTCATCAGTTCTCCGGTAATCAGAAATCCGGCGGCAACGGATCGCAGATGCTGCTCATCGTCTTTAGCGTCCATGACTGCTTTCAGACCATCTATAACTGTATCTTCAAAGTTGAGGGTGGAAAAATCCTGGCGGTAGTAGCCGATTTTCACTCCCGACGCAATGGTCACGCCATGCGCCGTCCCGGCAGCAAGCGATTCCAGAAACGTACTCTTGCCAATTCCGTTGGGTCCCGCAAGCAGCAGATGCTCGTTTTTGCGGAGCGAGACATTCACTTCTCGCACTACGGGTTTATGGTGATGCATGCCGGTCACCAAAGATACATGCACGAGCTCGCCGGACAGATCCTGCTGTACGGGAATCGTGAACGGCCGGATCGTTTTATCTTCTTTTCGCACATCCACCATTTCCTCTTCAAGCTCGGCGGCTTTCTCGCGCATGCGCGTCGCGACCAAACGCATCTGCCCGCCTTTTTTTGCAAATTTGTTTGACTGGTCTTTTTTTTCCTGAATGGTCTTGAGCAGACGGGAGTTCTCCCGCTGTTCTTTTGCGATGCGCGCGGTAATATCTTTTACCACATCAAAATAATTGCCGACATACTGCTCGACCTTGCGCGTAAACACGTCCAGATACAGAACTCCATGCGTGAACGAATTCAAAAACTCCGCGTCGTGCGAGATCACCATGCAGGTCTTCGGGTAATCGCCCAGAAATTTAGTGAGATGCTCAATCCCCTGTTTGTCAAGATTGTTGGTTGGCTCGTCAAGCAGAAGCAGATCAGGATTCTGGATGAGCGCGGACGCAAGCAGCAGCCGCGCCTGCTGGCCTCCGGAAAAAGATGAGACGAGCTGGTCATATACCTTCCCTCGACTTTGCTCGGGACCTACGGCCAGATGCACTACTTCAAGCACTTCATCAATCCGCGGATCAATGTCGTATACTTTTTTGGCAAAACGAGCCGCAAAAAATTCCCTCACCGTCAGCGGCATCTGCTCGCGCCCAATAACCTGTTGCGAAACCGCGATGGTCAGATCATCGGCACGATTGATGGCGCCGGATTCAGGTTTCAGCTCTCCGGTGATCAACTGAAA
>CAYJOT010000004.1:0-16938 GCA_964371935.1 uncultured Candidatus Saccharibacteria bacterium
TGACAAAAACAAGATTTTTACCCAGGGCATTGGTGACGACCAGAATGATTTTCATCATACTGCAATGATGCGCTTCCGTGCATCGAGGGTCAACGCAAGAGGGTGTGGATACGTTTTTACAATACGCGCGAAACTACGCGAAGTCCAAAATTATCTCATCGCCCGCGATATTGCGAATTTTCATTTTGAATACGCCGGCGGGAAGGAGATAGACGCCTTTTATTTTTTCTTTCACGCCGGCTTTATCTTCCATTGCAAGATTGCTCGTCCACGCGCCGTTTTTCTTGAGCGCAGTGTCAAACTGCACCGCTTCAATCAATTCAAGCCCAGCCGCGCTGATACGCACCGCGCCTGCAGGCGCGGATTTACCGCCGATGGACTGCTGTCCCTTTTTCACTCTTTTTTCGTTATACTCGTCTATTTTCGCTTTCAGATACGGCGAAAAGTATTTTTTGATTTCCACGCGTGCAGTGCCGTTCTTTTCTTTTCGCACCGCAATATCAGCGCTGTCTTGGCCAAAAAGCATATCGCGTTTTTCTCCCAATAGATCGTCAAGCGACACCAGCTCAACCGCGAGCAGTGTCTTGCCTACCTTGCCAAGCTCGCGGTTGATATAGTGCTGATCCACCTCTTCGTCTTTATATGCGTACACGATCTTCACCGCGCCTTCCTCGTCCCCAATATCTTCCAGCCGGTACACCTCTTCCAAAATCACGTCTATCATCCGCTTTGATAATTTTTTGTCCAAGCCAATAAATTTCACCGGCGCATAGCTTCCTTTCATGCCCGCAATGCCGCCGTCCCAAAAATCAGAAAGCGAGAGCTCCAGCCGGTCTTTCCAGCCGTCAATAAGTGAAAATAACCGCATGGTTGTCTGGGCCGGGTTACGAAACAGCCGCACGCCATCGCGCACTTTTAACACATCAAACTCGGCGCCGGCCTTCACGAGCCGGTCGCGCGTGGTCTGTATGGCATTCACACCCACGTCGCAGGCAATAAACTTCCTGCCCACATCATGCGCCACCCTTGCCGCAGTTCCCGATCCCGCAAAAAAATCCGCAACAATCATCCCCTCATCTGAACTTGCTTTGATAGTGCGTTGCAGAAGAGCTTCTGGTTTTTGTGTAGAATAATCGGTTTTTTCTTCGGCCATTACATTTATATCACTTAAATCCCAAACAGAAGTAATTGCTTTACCTCTCGAGTCTTTCAGATATTGTTTCCTACCATCATTTCCCTGAATTCTAAATCTTCCTTTTTCATCCTCGTGTATGAATCTTTTTTCAATATATTCTTCGGAGTAAGAAATATAATGCTTGTTGAATAAATAATCCTCCCCTTTGGAGTAATAAAGAATGGTGTCGTGAACATGAATCCAGTTCTCTGCTGCAGCTTTACCGCCAGATGGGTTCATTCGATTCCAAATTACCTCCCTTCTAAACTTCTCCTCGCCGAATACTTCATCCAGTAATATCTTTGCGTAGTGGCCGATGTGCCAGTCAAGATGCACATAAATACTCGCGGTCTCTGCCATTACCTCGCGGATTGCAAGCAGGCGCTCGTACAGCCAATAAGGTACACTAAATCCGGCTTGATGTTTTTTTCTTTCAGATACGCGCACGCACTCATGCAGTCCCTATAAATCAGCAGATTGCGGAAATCCGGATTGATCTCTTCTTCTTTTGGTTTTTGTTTTGCCGCACCCGGTTTTTGTGCCGCTTTCTCCTGCCGCACTTCTTCCGCGGCCTCGGTCTCATATAAGGTCATCGCAAGACCATACACAAGACCATACAAGACCATAGGGCGGCATAAGCCGGCCTTGATAATTGAGAAGCGCCTGTCCGCGCGCCGGAGTAATAATATAGCGTTTTGCTTTTTTCATATTGTTGCCAATGCAGCTATTTCTTTTTGAAGCACTTCAAAAATCCAATGAAATTGCCGCCCACTTCCGTATCCACAAACTTGACATAATGGGGCTGTGCCGCCTATTGCGTCCCGTGCCTTTTCTTTTCACTATCAGAAAATCAGGCGTATAGCTGCTCCACACGGCGCATAGTTGAAACTGGCGTCTCTGGGATCAATCGCCGCGATCTTTTCTTCTAGATCTTTGGGATGCTTTTTATACAGCGGCAATTCGTTTCGCGCGATGCGAGGCATAAATTTTGCTGACGCGCCGGCGCTGGAATACGCCGGAAGAGACGGCGTTTTGATATTCCACGCCAGCAGATTTATCACAACATCCTTTGTAAATGTCTCGGTCTCGTAATCAATCTCACCGGCGAAATATCCAGCAAGGTGCCGCGCAATATCGGCATACGACAGCCGCGGATGCCCGGCAAGCCACGCGCCGTTTTCTATTATTTTTTGATATACATCCGTTAACTCTTTGCCGTATGTTTGATCCAGCTCGCTTTCGGAGACGCGCTCCCACAGCGCTTGGGCCGTATCGCATAAAAAATCGCGGATGAAATTATGGGCGAATCTTTTATCATTTTTATAAAGCGACGCGAGATAAAGTTCCAGATATTTGATGACATCAAGCGCGTCAATTCTGACAGTATAACATAAAATCGTCCCGGTAAATCTTTCCTACGTTGCCTGTTGCCGGATCAAGAGAATGCGCATAAGCGAGTCCGGAACGGTTGACGCGCCGGTTTTTATTTTGTAGTCCTCCACAAAAAAATTTTGCAGCATGGCGCGAAGCTCCGGCGCCGGGATTTTTTGCACAAGCCCCTTTCCTTTTGCGGCCACAAACGGGGCAATTTTATAATGGCCGGGAATTGGTTCGCGCCGCTCCGCGTAGGATTGAATGGTTAGCAGTGTTCGGCAATAGCCGGCAAGATATGAATACAGCTTGAACGGCTCCTGCCCGGACGCAAGTATGTTTGGAAGCTCTGCAAGGGCGCGGCGCGGCGCGGTCATAAAAAGATCACCGAACTGAAAAACGGACACGGACCCGAGCGCTTCAGCATGTTTTTCACCCTGCGGGTACACGGCCAATTTTTCAAGCTCATTCGCGACTGCCCAGAGATCGCTTCCCAAAGATACAAGATGCTCAATATCCGCCGATGAGATTTTTATCTCCCGCTTCTCTGCCTCCGCAGTGATCCATTTCCGCAACTGGGCCGGAGCAAGCGACTTAAATTCCTGCACCGAAGCGGCAAGCGGATGCACTTGGGCAAAGCGCTTTTCGCCCTCTTTGCCAAGATCATGGTCCCACACGATCACGAGCATATCCTCGTCAGTTTTTATCCGCTGCAGCACGGAGAAAAGCTCTGCAAAACCTTTTCCGCTTGAAAGAGTGTATTTTATAACCACCAACTTTTTTTTGCTGAAAAGCGATCCTGCCTTAACAAGCTGTTTGATCCGCGACACATCATCCTCCTCAACATCAATCACATGAACATCAGCCCTCCGATTTGAGTCGGAGGACTGATATTTTTCAATCATTTCCTGTAATGTTCGTCGGCTCCGATAGGTGTCGGGGCCGTAGAGAATGTGGAGCATGTCGGTACGCAATTACTCCGTAAGTTTTTCCTGGATATCTTTGACCTTAATCGCATCTTCAATGGCGCGCTTTTCTCCTTCCAATTCCTGCATCATTTCAATACCTCGATCTTTGAAATGTTCAACGCTACCAATACTGCCACCGGTACTATCAAGCTGCTCTTCAAAAAAAGCTCCGACGATTTCGGCTTGCACGCTTGGTGAAAATTTAGCGAGATTGTCGGGATTACTCAAGAATGCCCGTACGTCTTGTTCAATTCCACGATCAATTACTCCTTTCAACTGCACATAAATATCATTCATAGCGTGTTAGTTTTAGCTAAAATTGTTATGCGGCAAACCGATATCCTTTTAGCACATCCTCAAGCATGCTCCCAAAAAGAGATCCCCACGATCCGCGCGCTTGCGCCATCCGTTTTTTGAGAAATGCGTCACGGAATTTTGCTTCATCTGGTTTTCTCTTTGCTTTTTGCTCTTCAACTTTATACTGCTCCCATTCGTCGTTTGCCGCACCAATACCATCGGAAAAAAGATGCGAGGCTTCTGTAAAGCTCATAGGAATGCGCTCTTTTGCTTCCGCATCACTTTCATTCTTTAGTTCACGTACAAATGTTTGGCGCACTTCTTGATGTTCATCAAGGCTAAGATTCAGCGTACCGCCGACATCCGCGAGATAGCCGTTTAGCGCATTGAGTTTTTCTTCCATAGCAGACCGCTGTCCCAGTAGCAAAGTAGTGCGATCAGTGGCAAGCATACCGCCAGTGAGAAAATTCGCCACCCTTCCAAAGCGCGACATTCGTTCTTTCACTAAATTCTGCAAAGCATCGGTACGCTCCGCGTTATCCTGAATCTGATAGATGTCCGCGATATTACTGTCTTTGAGACCATATTTTTGATAGAGCGTTTCAACCTGCTCGTCTTTCTTGCGATATTCGCCCCGTTGATATGCTTCAACTTGACGTATTTTGTCTTCAATCTCTTTAAGCCGGTCCGGCGCTTTAACAGCTACGAGTTCAATGTGTTTTTCAATCAATGCACGCGTCCGGTCTGCGCCAATACCGTTGACAAAACTTTTCATATACCCCTCGTCCTTGCCAGGTATATTTTCCGCATCAGCAATATTGGCAAGTTGCTCGCTGGTCAAAGATTCAAGAAGTTTTTTTGTCCCCATGATGCGTACTTCAAGCTTCTGCCGAGCTTGTTCAAGTTTGCCAATATCTCCCTCCTGAAGCTTATTATCCGCTAAACGTTCCGTGAGTGTCTTCCCCTCTTCATCCTTCTCACCCTGATTATCCTGATCAAGTATAAACTTAAACAGTTCACTCCTATGCTGATCCCGCATAATCGCTCCAAGCTCAAGCGTTGTATCTTTCGGTCCAGTTTCTTTTTCTTGCGCTTCTTGCTTTGCTTTTTTGAGTTCTTCAATAGCCATAGATATTTGCATTAAAAGTAGTGTTTTTATTATACCATACTCCCCCCAATTTTTCAACCCTCTGTGAATTTCTTTTGTTCTCCCCAATTATAGCCCGCCTTCACGTCCACCACAAGAGGCACGTCAAGGTCGGTAACGCTTTCCATAATCAATCTCATTTCGGGAATGAGTTCCGGCGCGCAGGTTTCGGCAATCTCAAAGACCAGTTCGTCGTGCACCTGCAAAAGCATGCGAACGCGTTGCTCCAGTTTCTTCCTGGCCACCCACGCACGCACCTTTACCATGGCAAGCTTGATGATATCGCCGGTCGCACTGCCCTGCACTGGCATGTTCACGGCCATGCGCTCGGCCTCGCGCCGAATCTGGAAATTTGGCGAGATAATTTCCGGAATGTACCGGCGCCTGTGAAAAAGTGTTTCCACGTATCCGTGCTCGCGCGCGAATTCTTTGGTTCGCTCGATAAAATTGCGCACACCGGAAAAATCACGGAAATATTCGTCAATAAAGCGTTTGGCATCAGCCCGTGAAAATCCGGTTGCCTCGGCAAACGCGTTTTGCCCCATGCCGTAGAGCACGCCGAAGTTGAGCGTTTTGGCGGCTCGGCGCAATTCCGGCGTCACGTCTTCAGGCGGTACGTGGTACACAACCGACGCGGTCATGGTATGAATGTCCGCGCCGTTTCGAAACGCTTCAATCATCTTTTCATCGTGCGCCATGTGCGCCGCAACCCGCAATTCGATCTGTGAGTAGTCAAACGACACGAGCACAAATCCCTTTTGGGCAATAAACGCCTTGCGTACCTCGCGTCCGTATTCGGAAAGAGTCGGGATGTTTTGTAAATTAGGATTTGACGACGAAAGCCGCCCGGTCGAGGTGCCGGTTTGATTGAATGTCGTGTGCAAACGGCCATCTTTCAGATCAACTAATTCCGGAAGCGCATCTATGTATGTGCTTTTGAGCTTCGCAAGCTCGCGATAATCAAGTACTTTTTCAACTATCGGATGTTCGCTCTTCAATTTCCCAAGTTCGGACTCGCGCGTGGAGATCACTCCCCCTTTTTCGGTTTTACGCAGTCCCGTGGTGCCGATACCAAGCACATTGAATAACACATTAGAAAGCTGCTGCGACGAGTTGATGTTAAATTCGCTTCCAGCAAGGCCGTGGATTTCCTCGGTTAGATCTTGTAACGCGCGGCCAAGTTTTTTCCCAACCCGCCCCAGCAGCTTTTGATCGAGCAGGATGCCGCGATCCTCCATATCCGCAAGAACTCGCGGAAGCGGAAGTTCAATGTCGTAAAAGATTTTCTCGGCGTTTGCGGCGGCAAGTCTTGTTTTTAAAGATGCGGCCACCTGGAAAAAATGTTTTAGATCGTCCGGCGAATTTGTCCGCACGGGCCGGCCCAATTCGCGAGACGCGACCGCAGCCCACGAAAAATCCCGGGCGGACGAATCAACGAGATATGCCGCGATCATGGTGTCAAATTCAACCTCCCCCAACTCAACGCCCCGCGTATGCAGAAATCGAGTAAGAGATTTTGTATCATGACAGACAAATCTTCGTTCATGAAAAAACTTTTTGGCATCGCGGCTCTGCGGCGCCACATCGTCCAGTAGAAACATTCTCATATTCTCAAGAATATTGGAATGTTTATTAAGAGCTTTCTTGGTGGTTACTTCGCCTACAATACAGATATGTCCATCAACAAGCAGTAATCCGGTGTGACGTTGCTGCGTGTATTTTTTCAAATACGCGCTGAATTCTTTTGTGTTTTTGATAGGAAGTACGGCAGCGGTGTCTTGCGCGACTCCGGCGACATCCAGCAGTGTCGGCTGTTCTGCACCCATCTTTTCCTTTTTCCGCACCAGTCTCTTGTTCCTTCCTCGTGTGTCTGCGCCAGAAGAAAGACGCTTCAGCAAGCTCAAAAAACCGTACTTGCGAAAAATTTCTGTCACGGCTGCTTCATGCGACCCGTTATGCCACGCCACATCCTCCAGCCGCACCATAATCGGCTCTCGAGCTCTCGATGAGTCTCGACCCCCTGGAGAGAATCCTCGACCCTCATAGAGAGGCACATACTGGTCAATGCGCGCAAGTTCCCGCGAGAATATGGCATCTTGCTTGCCCTCGCGAAGTTTTTTCGCGATTGTCTCGGAGATGCCCATTTCGAACGGATCCGAGTTTTTTTTCTCAAGCGCCGCATAGATTTCGTTGATCGAGCCGAACTTTTTCAGCAGATCGGTCGCGGTTTTCTCGCCAATCCCCTTCACGCCCTTAATGTTGTCGGACGCATCGCCCTTTAGCCCCTTAAAATCAATCAGTTGCTCTGGCTCAAGCCCGTATCGCTCCCGCACCTCATCCACGCCATACACCGCAATATCGTTCACGCCTTTTTTCATCGTATACACTTTCACGTTCGAACGCACCAACTGCAAGGCATCGGAATCGCCCGTAATAATAATCACCTCGCAACCCTTTTCTCCGGCCCTGCCTGCCGGCAGGCAGGAAAGTTCCCGCGTCATAGTGCCGATAATATCATCCGCTTCATACCCTTCTTTCTGAAACACAGGGATCCCGAATGCTTCCACCAGCTCATGCACTTTGGCAAACTGGCTCTTTAGTTCGTCCGGCGTCGGGGCGCGGTGCGCTTTGTACTCTTCGTACTGCTCATGCCGAAACGTTTTCCCGGGCATGTCAAAAGCCGCGACAAGATAATCCGGCTGTAGCTCTTTCAAAATCCGCAGCAGAATGGACGCAAACCCGTACACCGCATTCACCGGCTCGCCGCTCCCCGGAGCCGTCAACGGCGGCAATGCATGAAACGCCCGATGAATGATCGCGTGCGAGTCAATGAGTACGATTTTTTTCATGGTTGTTAGATGAGAAAGAGCAAAAAAACACGCCCTCATTGCCGTGCCCGTCTCTTAAGCGCGCCATACGACCTAATCAGTCAGCCAAGGCTACTTCACCGTAAAGGTCACGGTGTTGCTCTTCTTTCCCCAAGCGGTTACATAAACTTCATAAACGCCAGGAGTTGCTTTTATTGTCTGGCATGGCGAAGTAATTGGCGCGAGCATGAGCAAAGTTGCGGTAAAAGAGAGTATTGTTTTTCTGTTCATAAGAAGTTTGTTAGTGCTTAAATGATAAAAACCCGCTACCATACTACCATAATTCCATTATCCTGTCGATGCGCTACTCCACCTAGCACATGCGGCTTGGGGAAGGAGACGGCCGGCGGATTCTTCTTTCAGAGTCAGTTCGCCCTGTTCTATTATACCGCAGCGGCCGGTCAGACGCTCTTCTAATGCATAGCGCAAACTCAAGGGGGTAATACGGATCGCGTAGCAAGTGAGATTAATGAAGAGCAGATTATCGGAGAACAACTTTTGGCATTCGTCGAGGAGTAAAGGCAGGTCTTCGTAGATTTTCCAGATCTCGCCTTTGGGACCGCGACCGAATTTTGGCGGGTCTATGATAAAGCCGTCATATTTTGCTCCGCGGTGCACTTCGCGCTTCACAAATTTGAGAGCATCGTCAACGATCCATCGGATAGGTTTGTCCTGCAGGCTGGAAAGTTTTTGGTTCTCTCTTGCCCACCCGATTATTTTTTTGGATGCGTCCACATGCGTGACTTCCGCGCCTGCCACAGCCGCCACCAGCGAGGCAATGCCTGTATAGCCGAAAAGATTGAGGGCTTTGATTGGCCTCCCCGCATTTTTAATTTTTTCAGAAATCCATTCCCACTGCGATGCCTGCTCCGGGAATACACCAACGTGCCGGAACGGGGTTGGCTCGACAAAGAATCTGATATCTTGCCATCCCATGTGCCAGCGCGGTTCGAAATCTTTTTTGAATCGCCATTTACCACCACCTTCATCTTCGCCTCCGCCACGAAAAATTCCGTCCGCACTATCCCACTGGTCTTTGGGAAAAGCACAATGCAAAATCGCGCTGGTCTCGGGACGCGCAAGCACATGCGACCCGAAGCGTTCCAGCTTCATCCCCTCTCCGCTGTCGAGGAGGGCATAGTCGTTCCACTTTTCCGATGCGAGAAAAAAATTAGATTTCAGTTCCACAGGGTTTGATCTTAATAGTGCGCTTGTTTGGTTTTTCTCCGTGGCCAAGTTCGAGCATAATGGCATCGTCCGGCAATACTTTTTTGATCCGGTTTGCCCATTCAATGAGCACGATCGCGTCCGGGTCTGCAAGTATGTCGTCCAGACCAAGATGCAGCAGCTCGCCGGGGTCTTCTATGCGGTAGCAGTCAATATGCACTAGGTGCCGGAAATGCCGGTTGTTTTGTACTGGGCGTAATTGATAGGTCTTCATCAATACGAATGTCGGGCTGGTCACGTTTTCTTTTATGCCGAATGCGCGACAAAACCCCTGCACAAACGTGGTCTTGCCGGCTCCAAGCTCGCCGTTGAGCGCGAACACGAGCGCGTGGGTCGTCTCAATGCCGCACACTTCGGATGCGAGCAATGCTGCCACCTTTTGCGTTTCTTTCGGATTTTTGGTGGTGATGATTGCCATTATTTATAGTTTTTTTATTCCTTCCATTTGTTCTACACCAACCCGCTCAAAAATCTATCTACGCTTATGACTCGAATATTCTTCTTCCAATAATCAATACCTGTTTCTCTTACCAACTGATAGGTAAAGGGAATCTTGAGTTTGTCGGCAAAATATACGAGAGGTTTAGCTATATCCTCTTTACCGGATTTTACCTCAATAGCCAGCCACGGTTTTCTATTAATGGTAACAAGAAAATCCACTTCTCTGCCCTCGATATCGCGCAAAAAATATAACTCGGCTTTGTGGCCATGCGCGTCATGCAAAAAATGCGCCATCTTTAAGAGGTGGGATGCCACCATGTTTTCCAAGCGCGCGCCGGGATCCTCCACTTGCGACCAATCCCAAAGATACATTTTTGGTTCTTTGCGCAAGGATTTTATGGCAGTGAACGCGTAGGGATAAATTCTAAAGTGGTAATAAAAACGCTCTAAAATATCCATCCATGTTTTCACGGTCTTATGCGCTACTTCCAGATCGCCGCGCAGCGCATTTAATGATAACAGCGACCCAACTTTTGCGGGAAGCAACTCCACTAAAATTTGCAAAGCGGAAAGATCACGCACCTGCTCAATGTCCCGAATGTCTTCCTTGATGAGGCGATCAGTGCGCTCGTTATGAAAACGGCGAAGGGTCTGCTGATCTTTTGATAAAAACGGCTCCGGAAATCCTCCAAACATAAGCAGATCCGTAAACGCCCGCGATATCGAATGACGCGGTGCCGGAAACGCAAGTTCCTCACCCACGGATATGTTTGGGCGCAACCCCAATACTTCTGCGGATGAAAACGGATGCAGCCGATAATAATGGTATCGCCCCATCAAAGAGTCCCCACCCTTGCGATACATATCAAGCCGGGCGCTCCCGGTTACCAGTATGTGAAATCTGCCTTTGTGCGCGTCAAATTCCCCTTTGATGTAATTTTTCCATTTTTTGTATTTGTGTATTTCGTCAAAAATAACCAGCCCTGCGTTTCCCTGAAATTCGCCATCTATGATATTCTTTCTGTCTTGCCGATTATCCCAATTGAGATAGGCGTACGATTCGTATTCGCGCTCGCCTAAAAAACGAGCCAGCGTTGTCTTGCCTACCTGCCGCGGTCCGCCCAAAAAAACCATTTTTTCTTTTAGGTCCGCCTGTATGGCGGCATGAAGATATCGATCTTTTATCATACCTGCACATTATACCATAGGAGAAAATCTTTGCAAGATTTTTGGAATAGGGATTAAAATCCCCGCAAACTGAAAAACCGCACCAAGCTCGAGGCCTGATGCGGACACATTAACGACAATTCCCAATTTTGGCATTTGGAGGGATTATCTTCGGATATCCCCTCCGGTCGAACTCCCAACCACGCAGCGAGTAGCACCCACCATGATGGTATTCCCACTGCCACGAAGGCGGTCCGGCGCACAGTCGAACAAAGGAGTTCAGAACCATGGTCTCAATCAACTCCCCCTTCACGCGCTCTGTTAGCCGGAGCCACGGTGTCTCAAGCCGGTGTGGGGTAATGTTGTGCGCCACCGGCCGCTTGGTTCGGTCAAGTACAGTGATCTGAAAAAAAACCAGGTCGTGTTGTATGAGAGGATGAATCCACATCTCATACTTGGCAGACGACGAGTCCACAATGTTTGCTCCACGTTGTGCGAGCCGGACGCCAAACTGGTTCATAATATGGCGCTGCATTTCTTCTGAAAATACACCCCACATGTCCCTTTGAAGTACCAACAACAACACAACCCGTTCGCCTCGCCAGTTGATCGGCGACAACGGACATTGTCCGCTTGGTGGAGCACTCTCGACTCGACCGTAGTCCCGCCCAGCAAGACGGGCGGCATTCTCGAGCCGCTGGGAGAAATCAGTGCATCCGGACAATGTAAGTAGACCAACAATAAACGCAATTATCTTTCTCATCACTACCTCCCTCCTGGATAAATGGTCACTGGAGGCGCCATGCGAATGTAGTACATGGAACCACCGGAGTAAACGCGACGAGTAGTACCGGGATAGGACTCGCAATCATTTTCTATCAACGAAATGCATAGAACGCCAGATGCGTAGCATCCGGCAGACATCGGAAGAATCAACCCAAGTAAAATAATTCCCAAGAGTTGCGTGAGGTGTCGCATAGTTGGTTCCTCTCTGTTTGTTGTAAACGAAACGATATATCATATATACCACAAAAACTTAATACCGTCAAACAGCGCAAACGTTATCCACACCCACACCATTTGACGCGGAAACCAAGACGCGCTACAAATTGAGGCAATTATGAATCAGGAGGACATCAAAAAAGCGGTTGAATTGATTGACCAGTCGTCTTCGTTTGGTATTTTGCTGCCGGAGACGCCTGATTTTGATACGCTTGCCGCAGCGGAAGCGCTCGTCTCCGTGCTTTGGAGCGACCCAAAGGTGACTGGACTGCTCTCGCCTGCCGCACTCCCGGCCGATACCGACCAAACCCTTTTCCCAAGGATTACAAGCCCGACGCCGCTTCTCAAAGAGTTTATTATCTCCGTAGACACGTCGCACGCGCCTGTCTCACAGCTGCGGTATGAGAAGCCCACAGATGACGGTCTGAATCGCATTGACATTATTTTGACACCCAAGCTCTCCGCGCTTAGCAAAGAGCAGGTATTGTTTCGCGAAGGCGCCATCAGGTGCGATTTACTGATCGCGATAGGGATTCCAAATGTTGAACATCTTTCCAATATTGCGGATTTTCCGCCGGATTTCTTTACGGAGAACAAGCTCGTCAATATAGATATCGGGGACGCAAACACGCGCTACGGCGAGGCAAATGTGGTGGATACCGGCCGCGCATCACGATCAGAATTAGTGTGGCAGGTACTTGCCCGCCTGGCTGAAGCTCCGGCCGAGCAGGCTAGTCGGCCATTGTCTCCTCTGCCCGCGAATATCAGTACGCTGCTCCTGGCCGGCATTCTTTCTGCAACGCGCGGGCTTACCGATCCGGCCGCAACAGCCGATACGTTTGCCGCGGTCACGGAGCTTATGCGGCTTGGCGCCGGAAATGCCGATGCGCACAAAATGGTCAGCGCACAAAACCGGCAACTGCCATTGAACCTTTTGCAACTGTGCGCCCGGGCATCAGTGCGCTCCAAGCATGACGAGCAAGACGGCATTCTCTGGTCGTTTCTTACCCTTGAAGATTTTACCAAGACAAATCGCACCGCCGATGACGTCCCAACGGTTCTTGAATATATCCGTACCACACTTCCGAAAAATTCCGTGACCGTGCTGCTCTGGCAAGATCCGTCACCCTTTAAAGATCCGCACGGAAGAGATCCTCAATCTCATGCGCCTATCCGTGTACTGCTTGCCGGAGATCAACAGATGCTGGATGCGATTGCAAACAAAGATGACCTGCTTGCCTCGTTCCCGTCATTCCGCGATGCGGAAGAGCATGTGCATTCGTTGATTCGGACCGCACTTTGACATATACTTAAACAGACATGTCCCAGTTTCAGGAAGAAAAACAAGAACACCGTCTTGAGATCCTTCGTCGCAAGGAAGAAGAGGATAGCGTGCGCATGCTTGCAGACCGCTACGACATTTCATACATTGACCTCGCGACATTTCCTATTGATCTTGATGCGGTGACGATTATTCCCGAAGAAAAAGCACGAAGAGCAGATCTCATGATCTTTAATGCCACGGGCAAGCGCCTTAAGATCGCCATACGCAATCCCAAAAAA
The DNA here is from genome assembly GCA_964371935.1 of uncultured Candidatus Saccharibacteria bacterium. Classification (GTDB taxonomy): domain Bacteria; phylum Patescibacteriota; class Minisyncoccia; order Sungbacterales; family HO2-52-23; genus JACQRW01. Next base: position 13,225 of record CAYJOT010000004.1, read on the forward strand.
GAAGAAACAAAAGCCGCGCTCAACGCGCTTAAGCGGGACCGGTATTCCTACGAGCTGTTCTTGGTATCAGCCCACAGTCTGGAACACGGATTGGAGGCGTATAAAAAGACATCCCAACAGGAAGTTCACGAATCCGGGGCCATTAGGGTTTCAGAAGAAAAAATTGCGGCACTGCAGCTGGAAATCCAGGATATTGCCGGCATCAAAGACCGGATTGAGAAAACATTTTACGGCCGCACCTCCGACGCGCTTGAGATCATTCTTGCCGGAGCGCTTGCGGTGGATGCATCAGACCTGCACATTGAACCGCAGGCTGATGTAGCGCGGCTCCGCTTCCGGCTCGACGGCGTGCTGCACGACGTGTCCATGCTTCCCACCAAGCTGTATACATTTCTCCTCTCGCGCATCAAGCTGATCTCCGAGCTTAAGCTCAATGTGCACGACCGGGCGCAGGACGGCAGGTTTACCATACGCATTCCGGGACTCCGATCCAACGTCGGAGCAAAACCCGACGACTTGGCGCCAAAGCACGACATTGAGGTGCGCGTCTCAACGCTTCCCGGGCCGAATGGAGAAAACGCAGTCATGCGCATCCTTGATCCTAAGTCCATTAACGTAGGGTTTGAGGATTTGGGCATGCAGCCATGGATTATCGACCTCATGGCAGCAGAGCTTGACCGGCCCAACGGCATGATTCTCAACACCGGCCCAACTGGATCCGGCAAGACCACCACACTCTATACGTTTTTGAAAAAAATTCATACGCCGGAGATCAAGATCATTACGCTGGAAGATCCGATCGAGTACCACCTCACCGGCATTGAGCAGACGCAGATTGACGTGGAAAAAGGATATGATTTTGCCAATGGCCTGCGCGCCATTGTGCGCCAGGACCCGGATGTAATCTTGGTCGGCGAGATCAGAGACACGCCAACTGCCGAGACCGCGACCAACGCGGCGCAAACCGGCCACTTAGTTTTCTCAACCCTACACACCAACAACGCCGCTGGCGCCATTCCCCGCCTGATCGCCCTTGGCGTCCGGCTCGACAGCATTGCCGCGGCACTCCGCGTAACTATGGCGCAGCGACTTGTCCGCCAGCTCTGTACCAAGTGCCACATTCCAATGCCGCTGACCCCAGAACTTTCCGAACGCATTCAAAAAGAGATTGCCGAATTCCCGGCTGGAGTTCCGATCCCGGAACAGGATACTTGGACGATCTTCGGACCATCTCCCGACGGATGCACCGCATGCAGCAACATGAAGTACAAAGGACGAATCGCCGTGTATGAGATTATTTTAAACAACGAAGAAATACAAAATCTGATTCTCAAAGGAAACGTATCGGAATTCGATCTGGTTCGTAGCGCTCACCAACAAGGACAAATTACCATGCGGCAGGATGGTCTGCTGAAAATACTCGCCGGTATGACCGACTTCGCGGAACGGGAACGGATCGTAGGATGAACAATAAAACAAAAAACGTAAAACGAAATAACAAGAAGTAAAAAATACGCAACCTGTTCTATGTTCTACGTTTTATGTTCTAAGTTTCTTCCCTTCTGAGGTCGTGGGCAATCACTCCGGCTTGGGAACACGGAGACCAGGATTTCCCCCAGAAACCCCCCAGACCCTGGAATCCAGAATCTGGACAGCCAGAAACCAGAGTGCCCTGGTTCAAAAACCCCCTAAGGCAGCAAACTTGGAAATTGAGCCCTATTTGCCCACGACCTCAGATGAGAAGAATTTACATAGTATAACAAGATAATCGGCTCTTGTCAACCCCCCTATGAACCCCCCCATAACACCCAAAACAACAGAAAAAGAATACCAGGAAGGCGGCATTGACGCAACGCTGCGGCCGAAACATTGGGATGAATATATCGGACAGCATCACGTGAAGAAAAATCTGAAAATCCTGCTTGATGCGGCAAAGAAAAGACACGAGCCGGGCGAACATATACTCTTCAGCGGCCCTGCCGGGCTTGGCAAGACATCACTGGCACACTTGGTCGCGCGGGAAATGAATACGAACATCCGCGTCACTTCGGGTCCGGCAATCGAGCGCGTGGGCGACCTCGCGTCAGTCCTCACCAACCTAATGCCAAACGACATTCTCTTTATCGACGAAATCCACCGGATGAACAAACTCATTGAGGAAGTCCTGTACCCAGCAATGGAATCGCGCACGCTTGATATTATCGTGGGCAAAGGCCCGTCGGCGCGCACCATCCAACTCGAACTCCCCCCGTTCATGCTCATTGCCGCAACCACAAGACCCGGGCTGCTTTCAGGACCACTGCGTTCGCGTTTTGGCGCTTCGTTCCGGCTTGATTTTTATGAGGATGAAGATATCCAAAAAATTATCCGCCGATCAGCCTCGCTTCTGAACGTCATACTTGAGCCCGCGGCAACCGGGCGCATCAGCAAGGCATCGCGCTTTACCCCGCGTGTTGCCAATCGCCTGCTCAAACGCGCCCGCGATTACGCGGACGTGCATCCTGACCGGACAGGTCATGACAACACTCCAGCATCCCAGACCGTAATCACAGATCGCTGTGCGGCCGCAGCCCTCGGACTTCTGGAGATCGACGACCACGGCCTTGACCCCATGGATCGCAAGATCCTCGAGATCGTCATTACCAAATTCAACGGCGGCCCGGTTGGCATCCAGTCCATTGCCGCAGCAGCATCGGAAGATACTGACACGCTTGAAGAAGTATACGAGCCATACCTGATGCAGCTTGGCCTGCTTGAGCGCACGTCCCGCGGCAGAGTCGCAACCGCACGCGCGTACGCGCATCTGGGTATTACAATGCCCCAGCAAAGAATATTGCTCACCTAACATGACTACGCCTTTTCCCATTCCTATCCCCATCTTCTACCTCGCAGCCGGAGCATTTGCGCTTTTCTCGCTGGTATACGCCGTCATTGCCATAGCCATTATCTATCATCTTCGCACCTACAGCATTACTGGCCGCGCCGCACCCCATATTGCTACAGTGAGTTTTACCATCATATCCATCGCGCTCTGGTTTGCCGCGCTCTTCTTTTTGCTTAAATTAAGACTGTAGAAAAACAGTTTTCGTCTGCTAAATAAGGCCTGCGCCCATTACTTTTTGCCGAGGATTTTTCTGAATTCCGTGATTGAAATTTTTGCCTGCCGCAGAATCGCGCGCATGAGCCAGGGCGGGAGCGGAGCGCTGTGTTGGGGTACGGTGGTCTGTCGCGTCATGTCCATGTAATGCCGAAGCCGCACATGACTACCGCTTTGTCGCGCGATACGAAAACCCGCCTTAATCAAGGCGGCGATTACCTCTGCGGATTTCAGAGAGGGAAGCAGTCCCATAGCTATGCGGGTACCACTACGCGTGATTTAGGGATACGGCCGGCTACGTGTCCCGTGTCATCCAATACAAGTTTTCTTTCGCCAATCAGACAGTCGCAATGAAGCTCAATAGCATCTTTTATCATCCGCTTGGCATCCGCAAGGGAAGTGCCAAACGTCGCCACTTCTTCGGGAAATCCTGCTACTTCCGCTCCGTATGTCCCGCTCTTTTCATCACGCCATATTTGCGCGCGATATGACCCGTGTCGTGTATGGATAACGAATTGTTTTTTTTGTACCATCATATGGTTATACTACTCCGTATCATCTATCTTAGCAAGTACTGCTCTCAAAATCTTGTCAAGGGGGTGCCTGTGGATAACTTT
>CAYJOT010000004.1:17038-41004 GCA_964371935.1 uncultured Candidatus Saccharibacteria bacterium
TCTTAGCAAGTACTGCTCTCAAAATCTTGTCAAGGGGGTGCCTGTGGATAACTTTTCTGACATTGTTTATCCGTCGCTGGACTTCCTATAGAGGTAACAATATACTTGTCTCATGATCCAGCTTCACGAAAATGAACATATCATGCTGCTTCTGCACAAACACTGGTTTGTGATGGCGCGCACCGCAGTCGGAGCTTTGATTATGCTCATGATGCCTATATTTATTTTTCCGCTTCTTCCTATTCTGACTAATCGGCTTGATCCTGACCTTGTATACGCGCTTACCGGATTTCTCCTCGCGCTCTATTTTATGACGCTGTGCCTGTTTATTTTTTTCTCGTGGATGGATTACTATCTTGATATGTGGATCATAACTGAAAAACGCATCCTTGACGTGGACCAGCGCGGCCTGTTCAGCCGCGAGATTTCCGAGATTCCCATGGCAAGCGTACAAGACGTGACCACAGACGTGGCCGGTATTTTTCATACCCTGCTCAAGTTTGGCACTATCAGAATACAAACCGCGGGCGAACGCGAATTTACCATAGACGAAATTCCCCATCTGGATAAAGTTAAAACTGCAATCTTGCAGTACGCGCATCAGCAATTCAACGTGATACAAAAAACAAGCGTATAGATATACACTCTTATGTCCGGACATAACAAATGGGCACAGATCAAGCATAAAAAAGCGATCACCGACGCCAAAAAGGGCAATCTTTTTTCAAAAATGGTGCGCGAGATCGCGATTGCGGCAAAAACCGGGGATCCCAACCCGGACATGAATATCCGGTTAAAGGCCGCAATAGAACGCGCGCGCACCATCGGGCTTCCTAAAAACAATATTGACCGCGCCATTGCTAAAGCGAGCGGACAAGGAGACGGCTCCGAACTTTTTGAATTCCTGTATGAGGCAGCAGCACCCGGCGGCGTTGCTATTCTGATTGAAGGCATTACCAACAACAAAAACCGGACATTTAATGAAATTAAACATCTTTTGAGTAAACACGAAGCCCGGCTCGCGAATCCGGGAAGCCTGCTGTGGGCTTTTGAAAAAATATGGACCGCCAATGCCGGACATACCTACAAGCCCCGCACCCCCCTTACCATGCCAGAGATGCCGTTGTCGCTTAAAACACTGCTCAACGCCATTGCCGAGCACGACGATGTGCAGGAGGTGTATACGAACATTAACGATACACATAAGATGTAGAACGTAAAACAAGAATAATTTATTGTGCCACGTTCTGTGTTTATAGTTTTATGGTAATTCTGGGTATTGATCCGGGCACAAGCTCAATCGGCTACAGTATTTTTGCAACTGATAATCCTCCGCGCCTGTTGCATGCGGGCGTATTCCGCCTTGAATGCGTGGCCCCCGATGAGCGGCTCCTTACCCTCCACACCAATATTAAAAAGCTCATCGCCGGGTGGAAGCCCAAGACGCTTGCCATCGAGAAGTTATTCTTTGCCAAAAATACAAAGACCGCGCTTGCGGTGAGCGAGAGCCGCGGAGCATTGCTCTTGACAGCGGCGCTTGCCGGCATTACGGTATTCGAGTATACTCCTTTGGAGATAAAAAAGACCGTTACCGGAGATGGTAGGGCGGACAAAGCGCAGGTGGAGAAAATGCTGCGTTTGATGCTGCCCGATGCGGCAAAGCTCAAGACCCAGGACGATATGTTCGATGCTATCGCTGTTGCGTACGCCTGTTATCTCAAAGAATTCAGAAACCCGTATGTAAAATACCCGTCTGCCGACAGGCAGATCTGAACGCATAAAAGGTCGAAAAAGACATTTGCGTTAACCAAGGACAATCCTATTTATGGACTACGACACACCAACACCTATCGTCAACGAAGACGGCATGGATGAGGAAGAAGATATGGAGGAAGCGGATCTCCTGACCGAAGGCGACGAGGACGAGGATGCTGAAACCGAAGAAGAGAACTTCTAAATTTCTTGCGTTTCATAAAACCCCCTCCGATTCGAATCGGAGGGGGTTTTATTTATACCCCAAAACTCACACGATCGTGTGAGAAACGGGATATAATGCTGACGTACGGCTGCGAGCTAGGAAAAGAATAGCTTTCCGAACTTTCGCTTGCCGACCCGAAGAATCGTACCATCTTTGCGATTGAGCTCTAGTGTTTTGGCATTGACGCGCTCCCCGTCCACCTCAACCCCGCCCTGTTCAATAAGTCGCCTGGCCTCCGCTTTGGAGCGCGCAAAACCGATCGTGACCAAAATGCCCGTCATATCGGTATCCTCTGCGCCGATATGAAATTCCTTGATCTCCTCCGGCAATTCTTTTTTTGAGAATACCGCGACAAACTGCTCGCGCGCTTTTATGGCCGCCGCTTCGCCGTGATACCGCTCCACCAGCGTTTCGGCAAAAATAAGTTTGGCATCGCGCGGGTTCATGCCTGCTTTCAGCTCCGCTTTGATCCGAGCGATCTGATCAGCCGGCATGTCAGTATACACTTCCAGATACGGAACAATAAGCGCGTCGAGCAGGCGCATTGCCTTGCCGAATTTGTCCCTCGGCGGGTCGTTGAGCGCAATATAGTTGCCGAGCGACTTGGACATCTTGGCACCGCCATCCAGTCCGGGCAATATCTTCAAGGTTACAATTGCCTGCGGCCGCTGGCTGAATTTTTCCTGAAAAAATCTCCCAAAGTGCTCATTAAACAACTGATCCGATCCAATGATGGTGATGTCGCTTTTGATCGCGACAGAATCATATCCCTGCAGCAGCGGATAGAGCAATTCCGTCATCACGATCTCTTTTCCTTTTTTCATGCGCTCCTGAAACATATCGCGCTCGATCAGGCGGCTATGCGTCACCATAGCCGCTAGATTTAGAAAATCCCACTCCTTCATCTTGCCGTGCCACTCGGTATTGCTGCGAAATTCAAAGTGTTTCGCGTCGGTAAGCAAAATAAGCCCGAGCTGTTTTTTTAACACCGCAACATTTCGCCGGATAACTTCTGCGGTCAGCACGGGCCGTGTCGCATCCTTGCCGGTCGGATCGCCGATGCGCGTGGTAAACTCCCCCAAAATAATCACGGCCTTGTGTCCGGCATCCTGCAGCGCTCGTATCTTCCACAACGGCACCGCGTGGCCGATATGCAGATCGGCTGATGTCGCGTCAATCCCCAGCTTGATCCGCAGCTGCTTTTTTGACGCCAAAAGACGCGCCAATTCATCTTTGGTGATTATATCATCCACCCCGCGGGTGAAGATGTCGGAATCTAACGTAAGTTTTTTTGTTGTAGCTATTGACATAAATTATTGGTCTGTTATACTGCTATTATATAACCTTGGTAAAGGCCTACCGTATGGTAGTGAAGGGTCTCGCAAGAGACTAGCCAAGGGACTCGCAAAGTCCTCGCAGAAATGCGGGGATTTTACGTTGTCACCTCCACAAGATAGCCGGATCGTAGTGCCTTCTCAAAGAGCGCCTTACTATCTTGTTCATTCAGCAGCGCACTCCGAATACAGCCCGCCCACATATCGGCAAAACGAATAATAATTTCTCCTTGATCGGTTTTCCCTCGTACCATACGGAGCGAAATGCCATTCGCGCGTAAAGCATTGGTGAGCGCTTTTGCCACTGTTTTATTCGCTCCATCAACGTGCACTATCGCGAGATACTTTCCAGTCATGCCCTGCGCGATATATTTCACGGCACGTTCGATCACCGACGCAACCGGATAGAAGTACGGAACGGGTTTCGGATACCGCCCGATGAAAACGTATCCGGCGGCGATTTTTCGCTCAAGCGCCAGTGAAATATATTTTACCCGCCGATCATGGCGCGACTTATTCCACTTTAATGCATGCGTTTCCGCTACTGCTTCGATATCAAGAAGTTCCCGACGAAGCAAATCCTGATCACGAATAGTGACTGCCGACACCACAATAAAAACCTTTGAGGTGTTATCCTGCCCCGATTCATCAACATAGATATAGATTTTGTAGCGTTTTGGCATACGCCCAAATCATAGCATACATAAGCCCCAGCCATATATTGACTTTTTATATTAAGTGGTGTGTAATGTGGGCACGGTTGATAGCCTACTGTGTTATAGTGAAGGGACCTGCAGGGTCCTCGCAGAAATGCGGAGGTTTTACATTCAACGATAGCTGTCTTTCTGGTGGCCAACGGTTCCCAGAAGAGCCGTGTCCGGTTCGACAAAAGTAAAAAGTGCCAGGCAACGCCGAGTAATACGAAATGAGAACGGGAATGGATGATCTTTCAACTTTTTGGTATGCAGTCGCGGATCACGCTAATTTTTCCTAAAATAATTCTCTTGCCGCCGATAGAGGTCCTGAATCTCACCGGGGAGCTCCTGAAATTTTTTCCGAAATTCCTCGGCGTAGATTATTTTCATAAACTCGTATATACGCGCCCAGCCCGCCAATCACGCATGGCTCGATTCAATGAGGCCTTTACTTCCTTGGGATTTTCATAATCGTCAAGCGACTCCTCCGGTATCTCTGACGATATTTCCTGCAATATTCGGCGAGAGAACTCCACAAGCGAGAGCCCGTACCGACGCGCCAGCCGCTGAAGCCGTTCCTGTTCACGTTTTGGCAATGCTATAGAAATAGTATTCATGCCTGAATTATATCCTAACTCTCGTGAAGGCGTCTATATTGACTTTTTATTGATTTAATGGCACTTATAGAAATACATTTGATCCTTAAAAAGGAGGAAGAAGATGGCAGAACCGACAGGAAGACAAGCACAGAGAAGACAGTTTGATCCATTGAGCGTCACGCCATTCAGAGAGTCGGGGCGATATAGATTTTGGGTCGTGATCTACGACCGCGACAGAAAGCGAGTCGCGGGAGAAGCGGTTACGCTTGCCGTCGCGGGCAAGCCCAATATCCACGCCGTCACCGATCAAAACGGCGAAGCAGCTCTGTATGTCTCTTTTTTATCAACCACCACGGTTGTAATTTCGGCGGTCGGAGAAACAAAGACGTTTCCCGATCTTGCGGGATTTGCGAATGCGTCAACAAACTTTGGTAAGCCCGCCAAAGTTGATACCAAGGGTTTTATTCTTTCTGGGATGATGCGGGTTTTCAAAAAAGCTCGTACTCAACGAAAAACAGATACAGGAAGATGAGGAGGAAGCCATGGCAACCTTGATTTTTATGGCAGTCGTCGTAGGTGTTTTGTTGATCGGTCAGTTTTCGTGGGTGGGTTGGTTAGTTGGGCTTGCTGGGCTTTTGTTGTTTGTTCATATCCCGCCCGTGAAGACAAATTTTCTTTGGTGGTGGGGGCGGTTTTGGACAGACAATAACACCCGATTAAGGACGTGGTGGGTGGTGAACATTTTTTTGTTTTTAGTGCTCGTTGTTTGTACGGGACAAGCGTTGGGACAAATCGATAACCAATGCGTCCCGGGAAAAAATTTCGCCAGCGCAGAAGGACGGAATAATTTCGTATCCCGAGGCGGTGTATTGTGTGAGGCACGAGTCTCGCACGCGTGGTTCTCCACAAAAACACTCGGTATGTCGTGGGGACTCCTTGGCCTGTTTATGGTTGGCGGCATCATCTATGTGCCGGTTGCGTTGTCTGATGAGCTGGCACGTGCCAAGGAACGACGTAGGACACGTGTGGCAAGTCAACAAGGACGGCCCGTGGCACCCGCTGCTACTGCAAACGGTGGACGAACGTTTACGCGGGGAAGATTTTTTGAAGGCCTGGTTGCGGCGGGAATCATGGACGTAATCGTGGGTGCCATAATCCACGATGGAAGGGAAAGGAGTTGACATGAACAGAGATAACCCAAATGTATATCTTGGAGGCGGAGTTCTCCTTACTGTCGTCGCCCTGCTGGCGTGGTGGGGCGGATATATTACCAATGGCTACACAGTTATTGGTATGACCGTGGCGGCTACGCTTGGTTTGTTTTTCTTCGCCCTCAACACCCGCGACAATAAATGGTTGTCGGGTGTGGTGGTCGCGCTGTTTGTGTTGTATCTGTCGCCGTTTCCGTACTATTTTTTCACCACTAATTTCCCTGATTTATTGGGGGAAACCGGCGCAGTTGCAGACCTCAAGAAGCAGAAAGAGATGTTTCTCGCCGAGGCGCTGCGTGAGGAAAAAATCGTTGCGCAGGAACTCACGCGCTGCAACCAGATTATGCTCGCCAACCAAAAGCCCTTTCTGGAAGGGCCAACGGGCCTTGAACAGGTTGCGAAGAAAAAAGCTGGTGGCGGCTGGTCGCAAGAACTTTACGAACAGTGGCATGCCCATAACATCGCCGCGATCCGTGAGGTGCACGAGCAGCGCAGGAAGTGCGGAGAGCGGGCAAAAATGCTTTCTTTAAGCGCGAAGAGTACCCCGAGTGCCAGTAGTACTGGCATCTCGCTAGCGGCAAAAATCTTTACGTTTGCAATTGGCGCTATACTGTTGATTGGGTGGTCAACGAGTCGTATGTCTGCCTCAACATCACTCGTCTATCTGGTCATTCTGGTTGGCGCGTGGATTGTGTTTTGGGGAGGGTCTTGGGCCGTAGGACTAAATCTCAACTGGCTTCCCGAACCAGTTGCACAATGGCTACGCGCGCACGCCGCGATCATTGTGACTGTATTAATCGGATATGTGGCGTTGATCTTGTTGTGGCAGACGAAAGTGGGAGAATTTATCGTCAAACCGCTGCTGGGCACGGCGGTCGCTGCCACCACGTTGCTCTTTGTGTATTGGATAATCTGGGGCGGGGGCTGGAGACTTGGTCTCTCCCTACTCCCCAAAATGTAATGTTCTTTTCTTAGAAGATAAGGAGAAGAGACGGGGATGTCAATTTAGTTTGACTATCCCCGTTTTTTGATGTATGGTGGAGCGGTTATATCAACAATATTTTTTTACCTATGCCAGGAGAAAGAGGACCAGGAACAGCCGTAACGGCAGAGGCGGCAGAGAAGAAACTAAGCGTGCCACGACGCATGGCAAATTTTTTCATTGGACCGGAATCTGTCTTAAACCGTGAAGTCCAACAAGGACGATTGACCGCAGAGGCAGCCGACCAGATACTCAAACAACAACTGAAAGAGCGGCTTAAAAAAACAGTGGCGCCGATTGTTTTTAGCGGAAAGGTGGCGGGCGGAACTTTGCTTGCGGGACCACTGATTGGCGGAGTGGGCGCGGGACTGCTATACAAAACCGGCAGATTTGGGTGGGACATTGGTTCGACCACGTACAAATCGAAAAACTTTTTTGACTCTACGGCAAACAATTTTAAACTTATGTGGTCAAAGATGGGAGTCAGCAAGAAAGAATAATGGATCAGGACCTGAAAAACCTCATCGAACTTGATCTGCTCAAGCTTTTTGATATGGAAGATGCGGCGGAGGAAGAGCGGGCGACTTTTTTGCAGAGATGCATGGATGAGATTTTTGCGGCCGTGGTAACGCGCATCAAGGAAGATTTGCCAAAGGATAAAAAACAGGAGTTTGCGGATACGTTTCGTGCGGGTGTGCCGGAAGAGCGGCGTGTTGCGTTTTTGAAAGAGAACGTGCCGGATATCGGCGAGATGATCATCAACACCATCCTTGCGTTTAAGAAAAGCGCGCGGGATGCGGTGGCAGCCCTTGAACAAGAGACGGAATAATGGTAACGTGGACATATGGAAAAATATCTCATGCAAACAAAACTATCCGTTACATTCTTGCGCGAAGGCAAGCGATTTATTGCCTACTCCTCGGCGCTTGACCTGTCTACCTCAGGAAAGACATTCGAAGAAGCAAAGCGGCGCTTTGCAGAGATTGTAGAAATTTTCTTTGAAGAGGTTGAGAGACAGGGGACGCTTAAAGAAGTGCTCCAAAATTTGGGTTGGCAAAAACAGCAGAAGCGGTGGACTCCGCCCGCAATCATCGGGCACGAATCACAGATGGTCCGCGTACCCGCTTTTGCGTAATTATGCCCGGCATTACTCCAATCAGCTGGAAAAAATTTGAGAAGTTTGTCCTCTGAAAAGATCCTCCCGAAAATGGAAGATTGCGCGCCGCATCGGTTTTTTTGTTTTGGCGTTTGGTTGTATCGGGAAGAAGCGAGATTTGAAAATTAACTCCGACCGTGGTATGCTGCTGGTATGGAACAAGTAGCGATTAAAGTGCGAGCGGCTCCTCCGCCGGACTTCCGGCCACTTCTCTGGTCTCTTCGGTGGGATGATATTGATATTGACGAGGATAAAGAGGACATTATTATAAACACGATCAATGAGGGATCTCTTGATCAGTGGCGGTGGCTCATCAGGACGTATGGCAAAGACGCCATTCGCCATATACTGCAAGAAAGGCTTACCACGGAATTTCATTCCGGATCGCGCAATTTGGCAAAGATTATTTTTTCAATTCCTCATTTTCGTAATGCACGAAGAAGCGTTGACAAATGAAGCGGCGGCACTGTTTCCGCTATTTCAAAAATTTAAAGGATTCTATCTCGTGGGAGGAACAGCGCTCGCACTGCAGATCGGACATCGTGTCTCGGTAGATTTTGATTTTTTTTGTTTTGAGGAGCTATCTACCCACTTATTACCCCGCGTAAGGCGGGTGTTTTCAGGACATTCAATCTTAGTAACATACGCGGTACCGGAACAGCTTAATCTGATTCTTGACGGCGTAAAGGTAACGTTTTTTTACTATCCGTATCCCACCGTAGAACCCTTTGTCTTGTACAAAGACATTGCACTGGCTAGCGTGAATGAAATCGCCGCAATGAAAGCATTCGCAGTCGGAAAACGGATTGCATACAAAGATTATGTTGATTGGTATTTTTTGCTGCGCGATAGACGGGTAAGCATACAGCATGTTATAACACTTGCGCGAACAAAATTTGGCGGTGATTTTAATGACCGGCTTTTTCTGGGACAACTGGCGTCTCTTGACGATGTGCCAACACAAAAGATTAATTTTCTTAATGATGAGCCAACACGCGAAGTGATTGGAATTTTTTTAAAAGAAGCTGTTAAAGAGTGTGTGCGTTGACGTATGAGAAAACCATCCCGAAAATGGAAGATTGCGCGCCGCATCGGTTTTTTTGTTTTGGCGCTGTTTTTTATCGGCCTCACGGCAAGTGCCGCAAGCATTTTTTGGTTGAGCCGCAATCTGCCGAATCCGGAGCGGATCTCGGAGCGGGCAGTTGCCGAGTCAACCAAGATTTATGACCGCACCGGCAAGATATTGCTTTACGATATCCACGGCGAGGAGAAACGCACAATCATTCCATTTGATCAGATCCCTTTGGGTGTCGTGCAGGCAACGCTTGCGGCCGAGGATATTCGTTTTTACCAGCATCCTGGTATTGATGTGCGCGGCGTGATCCGCGCAGTGCTTGCGAATCTTCGCGGAGGAGGCGCGGTGCAGGGCGGATCCACCATTACCCAGCAACTCGTAAAAAAGGCCCTGCTCTCGGATGAGCGCACTATCGCTCGAAAAATTAAGGAGGCGGTGTTGGCCGTCCTACTTGAACGCAAATATTCCAAAGATGAAATTCTGGGCATGTACTTGAACCAGATACCCTACGGATCAAATGCGTATGGCATCTCGGCCGCAGCCCAGACCTTTTTCGGCAAACAAGCATCGGAGCTTACGCTCACGGAGGCTGCCACGCTCGCAGCGCTTCCCAACGCGCCTACGCGCCTTTCTCCATACGGATCACGTCGGGAGGAATTAATCAGCAGGAGAAATTACATCCTGGATCGCATGGCTGAAGCCGGGTTCGCGACCAAAGAAGAAGTATCTGCGGCAAAAAATACCGTTGTCAGCGTCATGCCTCCGCGGCAGGGCTTGATTGCGCCGCATTTTGTAATGTATGTACGCGAATATCTGCAGGAAAAATACGGAGAGAGCGCGGTCGAGCAGAGCGGGTTCAAGGTGATTACCACGCTTGATGTGGATATGCAGAATGCCACGGAAAAAATCATTAAAGACAGCGCCCAGCTTAATGAAAAACAGGCGGGCGCGGCAAATGCCGCGGCCGTAGCGATCAACCCAAAAACGGGTGATATTCTGGCTATGGCTGGTTCCGCAGACTACTGGAGCAAACCTAAACCGGAGGGATGCAAGCCGGGCATAAACTGCCGGCTTGATCCGCACGTCAATATCGCAACACGCTCGCGCCAGCCAGGGTCTTCGTTCAAACCCTTTGTCTACGCGGCTGCCTTTATCAAGGGGTTTACACCCGAGACAGTCGTATTTGACGTATTCACTGAATTCAACACCTACTGTAATGCAAACGGCACTCCGGGGCCTTCGGCAACTGCGGAAACGCGCTGTTACCACCCGCAGAACTATGACGGCACGTTTCGCGGACCGGTAAGCTTGCGTCAGGCGCTTGCGCAATCCTTGAATGTCCCGGCGGTTAAACTGCTCTACCTTGCCGGCATCAAAAACTCCATCGCAACCGCGCAATCCATGGGCATCTCTACCCTTACCGACCCGAGCCGGTATGGGCTTTCATTGGTGTTGGGCGGAGCCGAGGTGACCCTGCTTGATATGACATCCGCATACGGCATTTTCGCGCAAGACGGCATCCTGCATCCGCGAACCGCGATATTGCGGATTGAAAACACAAAGGGCGTTGTATGGGAAGAAAAAAAGGGGTCGGCAACCCCGGTGCTCGATACCGAAGTCAGCCGCACTATAAACAGCATCCTTTCCGACAACCAGGCACGAGTGCCAGTGTTCAGTCCCTCAAGCTCGCTCTACTTTCCCGGCAAAAAGATTGCCGCAAAAACCGGCACCACCCAGGATTATCGGGACGCATGGACTATCGGATACACGCCCTCGATCGTGATCGGCGTGTGGGTCGGTAACAGCGATAACACGGCCATGCGCCAATCCGCAGCGTCGGTTATGGTGGCTGCTCCCATCTGGCACAAACTTATGGCATATGCGCTTGAGAAAATACCACCGGAGGATTTTATTGCGCCGGAAAAGAAGGAGCCGACCAAGGCAGTGTTCCGCGGCGCATATCGGGGGGGACCGTTTATAAAAATCGATTCCGTTTCAAAAAAACTGGCGACGGCATATACGCCGCCGGAGCTGGTGCAGGAAGTCGGACTCGGCCCAGTACAGTCAATCCTTGGATTGATCAATAAGGACGATCCGCTCGGGCCCCCGCCTGCCAATCCTTATCAGGACGGACAGTATGTTAATTGGCAGAGCAGCATTGATGCATGGACAGCAGCGCACGGCGTTCCCTCCATAAGGGTGCCAAGCGAGACCGACGACGTGCATACTCCGGAAAAGCGCCCGCGCATCTCATTGATACTTTCCAATCCTGATCCGGACCAGTTAAAAAACGTGCGCGAGATCACCGTGTCCGTAAGCGCGGCCTTTCCGCTCCGCGAGGTGTCATTGTTCATCAATGACGAGCTGATCGATTCAAAAACCGCGCCGATTATCACCCAGCAATTCACGTTTCCCCTTCCATCCCCGCTCGCCCCGGGAACCTACGCCATAAAGATCACCGCCTACGACGCAATGGAAAACAAAGAGACGCTGGAGCAGAAAGTGACGGTGGTGGAGTAAACCTACGACACCCTGATTGGCATAATCACATAAAGGAGTGAGTTGTCGGTTCGGTCGTGCATGAGGGCGGGGGCGGTTTCGTTATTCATGCCGAAGAATATCTCGTCTCCCTGAAGCATGGTCAGGCCGTCCATGAGATAGTGGTAGTTGAAGCTGACCTTTGCCTCTTTTCCGGAGAGTGCGATGGGAAAGCGCGTATGATACTCACCAATCTCCTGGTTTGCCGAAAATATTTTGCATTCGCTCTCGGTGAACGAGAGTGTGACATCCTGCAGCTTGGAGGCAAATATACTTGACGAGCGCACCGCCTGCAGGAGCTCGGTGCGCTTGACAAAACAGGTGGTCCCAAACTGGTTTGGAATAATGGCGCCGTACTCGGGAAAGTTGCCATCAATAAGGCGTGAGATGATTCTCATGCCCTCCCGCTCAATTAGTATTTGATTGTCTCCAAGACTGATCAAGACCAGTTCCTCGCCGTCAAGAATCCGGGAAAGTTCGCTTGCCGTGCGATGCGGAAGAATAAAAGAGAATTGATGAGCATCGTTGTCTGACCGGAAACCGTTGCCGGACGGCAGCAGAATAGTCTTTTCCGCAAGCCGAAACGTGTCGGTCGCGGCAAGATGTAGGGTTCGCAGACCCACTTTACAGTTGATGCCGGTAAGCTCGGGTTTAAATTCCGAAAGTGAGGCCGCCGGCAGCACGCTTGCGAGTCCGTTTTGCAATTCAACGCTGCTAACCTGGAATGAAGTATTTTTTTTGATGGTCGGTATAAGGGGAAAATCGGTTGCCGGCATACCATTGAGCCGCGCATCCCGTGTATCACTTTTTACAATCACGCTGCTCCCCTTTTCTTCTAATTGTATTTTGTCGTCGCTCATGGATTGCACAAGGGCTGACGCGATCTTGGCCGGGATGCTTACCTTGCCGGCCTTGCCGCCGCTCCCGGGAATCGTCAATTGCACCGCGTATTCGAGGTTGGTCGCCGTAATGGTGAGCGTATTTTCGCGGACTTCAAGAAGTATATTGCCCAGAATCGGCAAGGTTAGATTCTTACCGGTAAAACGTTCCGCAATCAAGAATGCGCGCTCTAAATTTTGTCGAACACAGGTGAATTTCATAGTGGGTGTAATAATAACAATAATTTAATATATATAATTATTATTGTTATTATTAGAATGGCATAACATGGGGAAACCTCAAAAATACTTGATTGATAATAGATTACGGCTTATTTGTCTGTGTGTATGTCCGGTGCATATATTGTGCAATGTACGGGAAATCGTGTGGATACTATGAGATGTTTTTTAAATTTCGTGAAAGATCTTCTCGCGTATCCGACGGATTTCCTCATGTAATTCAGAGTTTATCAAGAGTTCTTTCCCAACTTTTTCACAGGAGTGAATTACTGTGGTGTGATCGCGGCCTCCGAATTTTTCACCTATTGATGGAAAAGAACTCTTCATTTCTTCACGCATTAAATACATCGCAATCTGACGTGGTTTAACCACTTCTTGCTTGCGCGAGCGGTGCAGGAGTTCGGCCTCGCTCATGTCGTAGAATTCAGATACGGCTTTAATGATTTTTTTTGCAGAGATGAATTTCTTCGGCGCGCTAGAGTGGTTTAAAACGACTTTTCGTGCGGCGTCTATATTCATAGGGGCGCTTGAGAGTTTTGACGCGACCACAATGCGGTTGAGCGCCCCCTCAAGCTCGCGGATATTCTTGGTGATTTTTTCCGCAAGGTAGCGCAACACGTCTTCGGGGACCGCGACCTGCTTTATCTCGGTCTTGATCCTGAGAATGAGTAGGCGCGTCTCAAAGTCCGGCAAGCCCACATCGGCAATCATGCCACCCTCAAAGCGCGAACGAAGACGCTGTTCAAGGTCGGGAATGGCTTTTGGAGGACGGTCCGAAGAAATGATAATCTGCTTGTTTCGCTCGTATAATGAGTTAAAGGTATGGAAAAACTCTTCCTGCATTTTTTCGGTGCGGGCAATGAATTGAATATCATCAAGAACCAGAAGGTCAATGTCGCGATATTTATGCTTAAGTTGCTGCATGCTCTGGTTTTTCAACGCCTCGACAATCTCTCCCATATACTTTTCCGCCGGGATATACCGAACCTTATATGATGAGTTTTTGTTGAGCAGTTCGTTCCCGATCGCCTGGATGAGGTGGGTTTTTCCAAGCCCGGTATCTCCGTAAATAAAAAACGGATTATAACTGGTGCCCGGATTTTTAATGACCGACTGCGCCGCAGCATGGGCAAGTTCATTGAAGGATCCGACTACAAATGTGTCAAATGTGTATCGTGGATTGAGATTGGTGAGTGGATCAACGGTTAGATCGCGCATAGAACCGGACTCGTCTCCTCCCACTTCAGTCGGAGCCGGAGCTCGTCTGCGCCGCGCCACATCTCCGTGGCCGAGCGTCAGTGGTTTCATACCCTCGGGTCTGCCGATCACATACTGGACGTCTTTTATGTCCGCAGAGATGGCGCGTAGCGCATGAAGGATTGTTTTATGGAACTTGTTTTGCAGCCACTCTTTGACAAACGCATTAGGAACGCACACGGTCGCAACGCCCCCATGAAGATGCGTAATGCCGGTTTCTTGGAACCAGGTGAGAAAACTCGGCCGTGAAATATCCAATTCGATCTTTGAGAGCACATTTTGCCAAAGTTCTTGTTTTTCCATTTGGATAAGTGACAAATTATGAGAAGTAGGGTATACTCAAGTGTACCAAAGGTTTTCCACAGGGGTCAACTCCGGGCTTTTGTGGAAATCATGTGTATGATATGTCGATAACCTACCAACCATCAAAACGGAAACGAAAACGGACGCACGGGTTTCGAAGCCGTACCCAGACGACATCGGGACGGCGCGTGCTGGCTCGGCGCAGGGCAAAGGGAAGAAAGAGATTGTCCGTCTAATATGCAACCCGCGCAACGTCTGTCTGTCGCCAGTGATTTCCGGTTACTTTTTTCGCGGGGAAGGCGCGTGGAGTCCCCACTCTTTTGTCTTGTCTGGCGAAAGAATGATCTCCCGGGTTCGCGCCTCGCTTTTGTCGCCTCCAAGGGGGTTGCGAAGCGCGCGGTGGTCCGCAACCGGCTTCGCAGGCGGGCGCGGGAATGGTGCCGGAGACGGGCGGACCTCTTTCGCGCACCCGTTGATCTGGCAGTTATTTTTAAAAAAGATGCGGCAAGAGCAACGCGCCATGTATTCTATGAAGAACTTGAACGATCAACCTCAACACTGCTCCGGCGCGACTAGTTTGTGTATTGTTGTTGTGCGCATCTATCAGATGACGCTCTCACTTGAGCATGGGGTTGCCGGATATGTGCTCCCGTATCGCGTCTGCAGATTCTTTCCCACCTGTTCAGCGTATGCGATTGCCGCACTCCGTCAATATGGACTTTTCACAGGCCTTATGGTATCACTGAAACGGATTTTACGGTGCCATCCATGGCACGCTGGCGGATATGACCCATTATGAATATTTTTGTATCTCTCTATACTGATTTTTTTTGGCAGCCGCTGTTTAACACTCTGGTGTTTTTGTACAATGTCCTGCCCGCGCACGATCTTGGGCTTGCAATTATTGTTTTGACCATCGTGATCCGGCTGCTGCTGGCACCGCTCTTTTGGAAGGCGCAGCAGTCCCAAAAGAACATGGCGGCCATGCATCCCGAATTAAAAAAAATCCAAACAGAACTCAAACACGATCGCGAAGCCCGGGACAAGGCCATAGTGGAGTTGTATGCAAAACATAACATGAGTCCACTGTCACCAGTTTCTGGGTGTCTGATCATGCTCATACAGCTTCCCATCCTCTTTGCTCTGTTTGGCGTGTTCCGTGCTATTATTGATCCCTCGCAACTCTCCTACCTATACTCCTTTGTTGCTAAGCCAGAGTATCTCTCTCCTATAAGCTTTGGTTTTCTGGACCTTGCGAACCGGAGCATTTTTTTAGGCGTGCTTGCCGCAATTTCTCAATATTTCCAGATTAAAATAACTATGCCGGGCGCTCCGGTTGGAGACGAGCCGGAGTTTGCCCGAGCCATGCGGGTGCAGGCGCCTTTTCTCTTTCCCGCGGTTATTTTCATTGCGGCACTGTCCTCTCCTGCGGCGCTTGGGCTCTACTGGACAGTTTTGAACGTTTTTGGTATCGTGGAGACGCTTTTGGTAAAGAGGCCGAAAGGTAAAAACTGAAAGCAACTCGCTGTATTGCTTTTTTCGTTTAACTTTCGTCTTTTGGCTACTCAATTTTAGCTACTCACTATGGAAACGGAACGCATTATAGCAGAAATAAAGACATTGTTGGCTGCCATGGGATTCGGCGATGAGGTACGGGAGGTGTCGGTGCATCAAGGAGTAACCACGAGGATCAGCGTATGGCTTCGCGAACAGGAGGCCATTCAGATGGAATCGGGAGACGGACAAGTGCCTGGAACCAGCGCGCTGATCGGCGAACGCGGCAATAATCTTGGCGCGATTGAGCACATCGTAAAAAAAGTCATACGCAAAAAATACGGCGAGGAAAACAAATTTACCCTTGACATCAATGATTATCGAATGCGCCGGCTGGATGATCTGAAGCAGGACGTAAAAGTTGCGGCAAAAGAAGTGCGCCTGTACGGAAAACAGGTCCCGCTCCGCCCCATGTCGTCGTTTGAAAGGAGAATCGTACACCTGCTCCTTGCCGAATACCCTGACATTGCCACCGAATCCATCGGCCGCGAACCCAGCCGCCTGGTGGTCATCAAGCCGTATCCGTGAGGTTTGCAGTCATTCTGAGCGGAGCGAAGAATCTCCCCTCAAGCCATGAGATCCTTCACTGCGTTCAGGACGACATATAAATAAGGACCTACTCCTTCAACTTATACCTCCACAATGTGCCGTCAGTGCGGTTGATGAAAAAGAGGGTTGCTTTATCTTTGGTGACAAACAGATTGGAAAGAGAGAGAGTTTCTTCGTCGAGAACCGGGAAGACGTCTCCGGTCACGGGGTTGATGTTTACGATTCTGTCGGACGAGGCAAGCTCGCCCCGCAAGTAGTCGTCGGGCCAGGTGGTGTCCACGGATGTTTTGCGCGGGACGGCGCAAAAAAGGTCTTGGCTGTCCGATGACCATACGCACTTGTCCGGAAGTGTTATGAGCGGGAGCCGCTGCAATTCCTTGCCTGTGGCGTCAAACAGGGAAACCTGCGGGTTGCGGCCGGTGGTATTGGTGAATGATGCCAGGACCTTTGATCCGTCCGGAGACCAGCGGTTCATCAGGCCGAAACGCGGTCCAAGTATCTGGTTGAACGAGCCGGACCCGCGGCTATACGCGAACATAAATCCTTGAGCCCGGCCAGAAGGTGCGGTTGTAAACGAGATCTTGTCGGACGTAATCCAGGAAATTGAGGCATCCCGCAATTGATTTGAAAAAACAGTGCGGGGATTTTTCCCAACGGCATCCGCGATGATCAAGTTGGCAATGCCGTCTTTGATGATGAGATAGGCAAGTGATTTGCGATCTGGCGACCACGTGGGCGAGCGCGTGTCAGGAGGAAGTATGGCAACCGTGGACGTGCCAATATGCAGGAAACTCTTGATCGTATCCTGGTCAAGGTACTGTACGGCGGAACGGTCCCGAGCTGAAGACCAGATCGCGTCCAGTAATCCGATAATGGTAAGGGGTGAGAGCTTTTCAGTATTTTTTGCATCGAAATCCACCGCGTACAATCCCCCACCCTCTTTTTTGTAGAAAAGCACCCTGGTCTCGTCTTTGTTCAGCGAAGGCCCGATGATCGGGTAATCCGTGAGTTGCAGCAGCCTCTGTGCTTCCGGCGGAAGCGTTGCAATAGACGGCGTTGAAGTGCTAGTATCACCGGGCGTTGGCCGAATGCTGCCTGGTGTTGTTGGAAACCCAGGCACGCCGCCGGTAATCGGCGGCTGTCCGGTGGGTTGTGCTGGCGTACTGCCGCCGATAAATAATCTCCACACCAAGTATGTCCCGGCAAGCAGAATAATGGCAGCGCCAGAAAAGTAGATGATTCGTTTTTTTTGATCAAGATTGTTCACGAGTGTGTTTTTTGATGATTTGATGTTGTGGCTATTTTGGAACGCATTTGAAACTTATACATTTGAAACCGCTCGCGCAATCTTCATCACCATTTGTCGCGCACCCCAGTCCTGCTGTTGGTCCGCCGTCGTCTCTTTGTTGCGGCGTAATTGGGTCAAGATTGATATCCAAGCGACTTACCAGATCCGGATTGATGGTATAGAGGATCAGGTATGAAGTTAAAGCAAGCACCAGGCCGTATACCGCATTTTTCATGCGCTCTTTTGCCTTGCCCGGATCTTTGTCTCCGGCAAGCATGTACTCAATGCCGCCCCAGACAAACATAACAAGCGCCGAGACGCCGACCAGACCAAGAAGAAAATAGTAAATATTGGCGAGGAGATCGCCCAGATTCGCGGATTCGCCTAAAAACTCAAGTCCGACAATCGCAAAACCCGCGTCTTCCCGGCCCGGAGAGATTTTAGGCGCAACGATTTTTATGCAATATCCGCCCCGATCGCTGTAGCACGGTTGTTGCGCGAAATTTTGCGCGTGGACAAAAGAAGACAATACAATACCAAAGAAAATAATGAATGGCAGAAGGAATTTATATTTTGTATTGCGTGTGATCATTTGAAAAACATCAGCACGGACGCAATAGCCCGCGCTACTAAGTTATTCGGCTGCGGCTGGCTTACTTCCGCAGATACGGGTAGGCTTGCCAGATTGGGATCGCTTGCTTCAATCGTGGTCACAAAAGGATTTTGCGGATTGCCGCTCGGAGTAATTCCGCCAATGGTCCATTGAAACCGCACGTCTTTTTTAGAAAGCGTTGGAAAGAAGAATGGCTCTGCCTGCAAATCAATGGTCTCGTGTCTGAACGCGGCAATGGTTGATGCTGCGGCGCGCGGGTCTATGCCGCCTAAGGGGGTAAGGCGATACACTGTTGCGCGCGGCAGGGTCGTCGTGAGAAAAACCACCCCCTCTTTTTTTATCCGTCCATCCATGTCTTCAATGCTCACGCGGACTTGCTGATCAACATCGGTCTGGTCGGATAACTGCACGGCAAATGACTGCTTGCCTACTCCGGTAAGAAGCCGGTCACGATTTTCATAGCCCCATGTATACACTAAGTCCGTTGATTGAAGCGTAACGCCGTCTATGACGATATGGGGCGTTGCGGTAACAATAACCACGGAGTTGGGAGTTGGCAGCGCCTTGCCCTGATACCACGCCGGAGTATATGTCTGGGCATACCACGAGAGCGCAACAGTCGAGGGGTAGATAGTTATAGAGGATTGCGCCGGCTGGCCATTGGAGCCCGTTATTACTACGCTCGTGCGGATGAACGTGCCAACCGCACCAGCAGTCAACTGGATTGAATCATTGCCGTATCCGGAAAGTTCGGGCTTGCGCGCTCCGTCAACGCTCCACTCGAAAAAAGTCGTGGCCGTGTCAAGCGTGGGTGTATACGCTTTTACGGTAACGCTTTGGCCGGGTGACGGAGACGGGGGCTGGATTTCAAGGGAAAGTGCCAGGGGGAGCGCGAGGTTCTGCGCCCAAGCGGGTATGGCAAAAATCATGCCGCCGAGTACTAATATTGCGATAAGGTGAAAATGCTTCATAAGATATAGTATACCATATTTTGAGTCATCCTGAATCCCGACAAGTCGGGATGAAGGATCTCTTGCATCATAATGGTAAGATTCTTCTCCACCAACTGGCGGATCAGAATGACAAGGATTATTGTGATGCCTGCGCCTCCTGCTCCTGCTCAAAGTCCTCCTTTGCCTGCTTAATAAGCATCATCTGCGATGGGTCCGAAGTAATAAGCTGGTCCTCGGTATATGAGGCAACCACCTTGATAGCCACGTGTTTGAGTCCGGCAAAAAATATACCCTCGCCCCGTTCCGACTCGAGCAGCAGGAATTTTTCCTCTTCGGTCAGGTTGAATGTTTTTGTCACAAGATCAATCGTTGCGGGAGACTGCTTGAGGATGATCTGGAGCGATGAGTTGGTAATAATGGGTTTGCCGTAAGAAGAGTTTAAGAAATCTCCCACGTCCTGCGTAATAGTGGAGAGCCCGAGGAAATATTTGCGGCAGCGTTTGGCAATGCCAAACAGGAATGACGCGCCATCCTCGGTTTTCATAAGCCACCACGCCTCGTCAACCACCAAAATACGCTTTTTCAGCACCGTGCGCACTAAATTCCAGATATAGCGGAGAATGATAAACATGCCGACCGGGCGCAATTCGTCTTCCATGTCGCGTACGGAAAATACCACAAGCCGGTTTTTTACCTCAATGTTGGTGCGCTGGTTTAAGAAACCGGACCACGTGCCGGTGGTGAATTTTTTCAGACGCGTTGCCAGGTCTTCTCCTCCGGCCGTGCTTGCGAGTACCAGCTCAAGATCTGAAAGCGTGGGCGGGTCCGCCTTGGAAAAATCGGACTCGGGTGTGATGTCGCGCGAGGCATATGTCTCCGTGATCGCGGCATCAAGGATTGCGTCCTCCTGCGGCGTGAGCCCGCCGAGCATGATGCGGAAAAGCCCAACCAAGTTCACGATGTTGGATCGGAGCACATCTGCCGGGGATTCGTCTTCGCGCGGGATTGGGAGATCAAAGGGATTGATATGATTTTTGGAAGTAAGCGAGATCGAGATGTATGATCCGCCTACTGCCTCGGTAAGGTATTGGTACTCGCGCTCCGGGTCAATGATAATGATGTCAATGCCCCACATAAGCGAGCGCAAGATCTCAAGCTTGGTCAGGTAGCTTTTACCGCCTCCGGAGGTGCCGAACACAACCATATTGGCGTTTGGCAGGGAAAAACGGTCAAACAGAACTAAGCTGTTATTGTGGCGGTTGACCCCGAAGAGCACGCCCCTGTTTGAGGTCAGGTCAAACGAGACAAACGGGATGGTGGATGAAATTGGGGAAGAATTAAGATATGTGTTCACGCTCAACTCGTCGAAATTAAGTGGCAGGACCGACTTAAATCCTTCGGCCTGCTGAAAGAGTGCCGGTTTGATGTAGACGAGGCGCGCTTCAAGCACGGACTTGATCTCGGTCTCGGTCTTATTCAACTCCTCTTCGGTGAGTCCGTAAATGGTAATATAGAGTCCGAAGTTAAAGAGCCGCTCCTGCGCCTGCTGCAGTTTATCGCGCAGATCTTCAAGATCGCGGTAGCCGGTGTCTAAGATGGGGTCGCGCACCAGGCCCTTTTGTTCGCGTTCCGCGATCTGCGACTGCACCTGGGCCACTTTGCGCCGCAGGGTGCGCAAGATCGTTGCTGTATCAACCGGATGGATGTACATGGAGATGTCAAAGACGCGGTCGAGGTTGATGATGGGGCTGAACCAGTTGGTGTGCAGATACCGCGGGTATGAAAAGACAAACATAGTGCGCGCAAATTTTGCGCCCAGACGCACCGACGACGGGTTGATCTGCAAAGCGGACGGGCTTAACACATCGCGGAGCGCCAGCTCCCCGCTACGATAGATCTCCTGCGGAAACACCGCAAGGATATCGTCCGGCTTTTCGGTTTTAGTAGTAAGGAGGGACATACGTTATGAAGTCAATTCTTGCGGGGTTGTCACTTTCTCAAATTCAGTCGGATTGTACAGACCATAAAACAGTTCGATGAGCTCTTCGGTGTTGAGGGGGGCGGATCTGATGCCCAGGCGCTGAAGCCCGTTGATCACAGTATCAACTCGCTGCCAGAGCTGGTTTTTCTGCTCATCAAACGTCCCGGCATCAGTGCTCTTTCCGCCGCCAAAATTTAGAGAAGAAACCAGATCATGAAAAAAACCCCTTTTCTCAAAAGCGGTTGGTGTGAACGGGACCACGGTATAGAATGTTTTTGACATGATATTGGTCAGGTCGACAAAAGTTTTTACGAATTCGATATACTCGCCGATCTGGATTTTCATGAGTTCATTGTCTTCTTCTTTCTGCCGATCCTTGAGCGATTCAAGATACGGGGCGATGTTCAGCCGGCGCGAGTGCACCACGAACTGAAGCGGGAAATCGAGCGAGTTTAAAAAATCCTGATACTGATAAATGATCGCGTCCTGCTCTTCTGTGGACTTGAGCGCGAAATTGATGGACGAGCACATCAGGACCACGCGAAGTCCGCCGCTCTTGAGGAGAACGACATCTTCGCGGATATTGTCAACAGCAAGAAATTGTTGTGCAGATGCTCCAGATGCCATAAGAGAAACTATAAACCATAGAGCGTAGAACTTAAAACAGGGATATACTTTATTGTACTAAGTTTTACGTCTTATGTTTTTAGTGTTTCGTTACTCGCGTTTTCTCTGTTTCTCCCCTGAATATCCAAACTCCACGCAAGATCGGAGAGTTTTGACGCGGACATTTTCGGAATTACGGCAACAAGCGCCTCCTTTTTCGCCGGATCAGCCGGAGTCCAGGGCAGTTGTTTTGTCTCCTCTTTCTTCCATAAGTATAGCCGTGGACGGATAAAAAATAAGAATGCACGTCTGATCACGGTGGGAAAGGGTTGCTGTTGTATTTTTAAAAATGCAAGCGACGCCGCAAGCCCGCCGATCAATCCAGCAACCGGATAGAACAACAGCGGTATCAGCAAGGAGTGCAGGATAAAAATCAAAACCCCTCCGGCGCCTAAAAAGCCGAACTGTTTGAGTGTGAGCGGGCCAATGACCTTATCCTCAATGGTAATAAATTGCGGAACCTGGTATTGCTTCATGGTTTTTTAAGGTCACTCTTCCCCAACCGGCTCACGATACGGATCTGAGCCGGTCCCGACGTCTTTCGTGGTCGGGACTCCGACCGAACGCGCCGGAGCGGCGTCACGCACGCTTTTTTGCGGAGCAACTTTTTCTTGCGGCTCCAGCCACAACCTTTCTTCCAGGAGCGTGGGACCGATCTTGTTGCTGGGCAAGCCTTTATTTATATTCTGACCAGATGTCTGTCTGGCTAAATCTTGTAATTGCGGAGTCATACGCGGTACAGAAGGCGGGGCCGGCTTTAAGGTCGGGGTTGGACGCAGATCAATCGGCGGAAGCTTGGTCTGTATTGGTGGCGGCAATACGGCAAATTTTTGTTGAGGGCGAAGATCGATCGGTAAAGATTCTTTGGGTTGCGGTGGCTGCGCCGCGGGTTTTTGCGTGAGCGGGGAGGAGACCTCTTTTTCCATGTCCTTTTCCCATGGTTCGACCGTGCTCACCGCAGGCGGCTCGACTGGACTCACTACGGGCGGCTTGGGCGCACTTTTGGGAAACGATGCCGGAATTTCTGGAATTTCTTTTGGTTTAGCAATAGGCAAAGGCGGCTTCTCAACCATCTTTTGCAGATCATCAATCCTTCCGGTTGGTGATGCGGGCGGCTGAAAAGATGGCATCACAACCTCTTTCACCCGTGTAAGATCGGAAACCAGAGGCGATTTTTCCTCGACAAGGGTTTTCTTGATGCTTGAGGGCATCTGCATGCCGGAGACGCGTGTCGCGCCGCCAGATCCCACCACCTCGTCTGCGCCCATATCAAAATCGTGCGTCCGCTTCAGCTCCTCACGCAGCGGGAAAAATATCTGATGATTAATCTCGGCCGCAATATCCTGCGCCTGGTCCGTACCTGTGCCCAACTCGCTTGCAAGGTTTCCCACCAGTTCATTCGGACGTGTCAGTCCAAGCATAATGTATCCGGTCTCCTCGGCCATGATGCCCGTCTTCTCGATCGTCAACCCAAACTTCTTCCCGATCTCAAACATCTTCTCGGCAATCTCCGTGCTGAACAGCGCCTGCTTCAGTATGGCAGGAAGCCCTTCATAATGTTTTCGCGCAAGTTCTATGGGGTGCCGCGGCATAATGATTTATTTTACCGCACCCCTCATTTCTTTACAAATCACAAGTCGCCGCCGTATGCTGGTAGTGTCATGAGAAAAAGTCGCGCTTCGCGGCTTTTTCTTTTACAAAATATTGTTGAATTCTTCGATAGAAATATTAATGTCTCGGATGTTCAAAAAATCCGAGCTTTTTTAATGCCCGGATAAGCTTCCGATCTTTGATAAGTGGAAGTTTAGGCATATGCGAGAATCCGTTTGCGGACTGAGGATTTTGAAGGCACCGGAATGGTTTCCACTACTTCTATGCCTCTATCTTGCGGGATTAATTCTCCATCGGCACAAAGACTTCTGATATAGACGTCAATAGCGTCGCGGATGTTTTTGCGTACTTCAAGAATAGTATGTCAAACAATACTACAATCGCAAGCAGCGCCTCATACTGTTTCCGTGCCATAACGATCTGGCGAAGCCACAACAAGACAAGTTCTACGGGGTGCCGGGGTGTAGTTTATCTGATCACCGCATTAATGGTAATGTCTTGCGGG
>CAYJOT010000005.1:0-35259 GCA_964371935.1 uncultured Candidatus Saccharibacteria bacterium
GATGTCAAATTCAAGCCGGCTTGTATGTCTTCAAAAACTTCTTCGCGTCCGCAATGCCCATGTCCACGCAGGCGTTGAGACGCGCTTTGTTGGTGTCAAGAATTGATTTGAGGGGAAGTTGAGTTTTGGGCCGGATGATTTTAAGGCGCGGTTCGTTTTCAAGCCCTTGTTCAATTTCCTGGAAACGAAATTTTAATGTTCTAATTAGCTGCGCGACGTGCTTTGGCATACCCATTGCCAGCAGATGAGAAAATGTATCGTACCTGTTCCCCACCAAAAATCCTTTTGGTTTGTTGTAAACGACGACGACTTCGTCATGCCCGTCAGCGAGTGCTTTCGCAAATGGTAGCGGATCGGATAAAGACCCATCAACGTAAGGAATACCGCCAATGATTATCGGTGGGTGAAGAAATGGCATAGCAGAAGATGCGTTCATGATGTCAAATATATTTTGACACGTTGGCTGCATATACACCAATCTGCCTGTACGTTGCTCAGTTAATGCAAAAACTAATTGGGTAGAAATTTGATTAAGGGTTTCAACATACAGAAAGGTCTCTCCTTTCTGTAAGATTCGCGCAACATATTCAAGGTCAATTATGTTCCGACCATGTAACGGATTCAGAAAATTAATAAACTTTCTCCCATCCATATATTTTCTCCAAAGATTCTCTCCGGAGTCAGACTGATTCAATACAAAATGTGTTGCGGCATATGTCCCAGCAGAACAACCATAGATAGAATCAAAATAATCCGAACCAAGAGCCCGGCAAAGCGTAACAATAACACCCGCATCATACGCGCCTCGCAACGCCCCCATGCCAATCACCAATGCTCGTTTTTTCATGATAAATCAATTATTGCCTGTCGGGATTTTTCCACAATCTCGCTTGGGGATTCTTGTTTGAAATAAATGGCTTTGCCAAATCGTATTGTTACCTTGCCTCGTTTCGGAAATGCAGCGCCGCGCGGGAATACATTTTCTATACCTGAAACTTTTATTGGGACGACCGGAACTTTCAATTCCTTAACCATTAATCCAAGTCCCGCTTGAAATGGTAGCATATTTTCATCCCGTGTGCGCTCGCCTTCGGGAAAGATGAGGATATTATTGCCGCCATCAATAAGTTTCCCCATGTGTTCAAGCGTTTTTCGAAACCCGCGTTCTTGAGGCAACATAAACAGATTGAAAAACAGCGTGCCATACTCATACGCGAACCGCTTCCATAATCGTTTGAGCATATGAGTATCCTTAAAGAAAAACTCTTCCCATGCCGCAGTGGCGGTGCTGTAGCGCACCTTTCGCGGAAGAGCATAGTAGATCGCCGGTTGGTCAAAATAACTGATATGATTTGAAATAAATATGACCGGTGTGCCCTTTACTATATTGTCAAGATTATTTAATCCACGTATATCAAAAATAAAGAAAAAATGCGCAATAGGAATGTGTAAAAAATCAACTATTTTACGAACAATGGTAGCCCATTTTCCCGCAGTCCATAGGCGCAGATTATGAAGCGCCTTATATTTTTCCCGTTTCTCAATAAACGAGCGCAAATCGCCGACGGTTGTTTTTTGGGTAATAAACGTATCTTCCAGATCAAGCCGGAACTCCTGCTCAATAAAGCTGACAAGTTCAAGACGGCCGATTGAAGTGAGACCCATGTCAGCTACCAATAAGGAGCTATCTTTAATTTCATCGGCTGGCTTGCTGGTTACTTTGCTGATAAGGTACACGAGTTTGTCTTGAGTGTGAGAAGCGTTGGATTTCATGCCCTGTGCGACACGATCCCGCACTTGAAACCTGCGAATTTTCAATGTGGTTGTTTTTGGAAATTCCGGCTCGTCCCAGAGCGAGAAACCGGTAATCTGTTGCTGTGGGTCTAATTTTTCATTGGCTTTTTGGATAATTTCTTCCGGCTTTGTCGCAGTGTCAACGATCAATACGGCATGCACTTCTTCGCCTTCCCCGCTGTTTACACCAACTACGCACGATTCCCGTACGCCCGCGAGCGCGTTGAGCACACGCTCCACATCTTCGGGAAATATATTTACTCCGGCACCGGTCACGATCATTTCTTTTCTTCGTCCTTTGATAAACAGATTGCCCTCCGTGTCAAAAGCGCCCAGATCGCCTGTTTGAAACCAGCCGTCAGGAGTAAACGCTTCCCGTGTGGCAACGTCGTTGTGATAATACCCGGAAAAAATATTGTCGCCTTTTGCCATTATCTCGTTGTTTTGGATTTTGAGTCCAACGCCGGGAAGGGTTTGCCCCGCGGATCCCATGACTTGTTTTTCTATTGTCGTGAGCGCCAAAACCGGCGAGCACTCGGTCAGTCCGTAGCCCTCAAGCACGTCAAAACCCAATGCCTGCCAGAATCGCCACACCTCCGCGTCAAGCGGAGCGCCGCCCGAGACAAAGAATGCAAAATGTCTTCCAAATTTTTTGTGTACGGGGAAAAATAATTTTTTCCGCAGTTCTTTTTTCAGAGAACCGGTATGCCGTATAAGCCATACCGCTATTCCTCCAAGATGTTTACGCGCCAATTCGCGTTCAATCGAGCTTTTGAGCGCCTGCAAAAGCCGCGGAACCATAATTGCCACATACATATCCTCTGCGGCAAACGCCTCCATAAGCGCGCTTGGCTTGAGCGTGCGAAGATACACGATCGAACTGCCGCAGGAGAGCGGTATCAAAAATCCTCCCATTTGCTCCAGCGTGTGCGAAAGAGGCAAAAGGGAGAGAAACTTCCACTTCGGTCCGACCGGAGGCATGGACTTCTTTATTTGTGAAAGATTAGCCGTGAGATTCCGGTGGGTCAACACCACCCCTTTTGGATCACCAGTGCTTCCGGATGTATAGATGATTTCCACCATGTCACCGGGACTGCTCTCCGCAACTGTTGCTATTGGGGATATATCTTCAAGAAGATATTCCAGTTCTTCCATCAGCAGAGAGTTTTTGGCTGTAATCTTGTCTAATTTGTACTGGCTCTGAATAATAAGTTTGCTTTGGGTAAGCTCTGCAATCATTTGCGCCCGTTCCTTGCCGGACATAAAATCAACCGGCACCACTATTGCCCCGCGCGCAACAATACCCCAAAACGCAATCCCCCACCACGGACTGTTTGGCGCCCACAGGAGCACGCGATCGCCTTTCTGAATACCACGCTCTTCAAGCAGACGCGCCATCTTGAGCGAAAGAGTATAGAGTTCCCGATATGAGAAAACAAATCGGCGCACACCAGTGCGGTACACAAAAGCGGTCGCATCACCTCGTTCTTTGAATGTTTCAAAAAGATCAGTGAGGATTTTCATTTCATGGTTCGTTTAATGAGCGGATTGATCCGCGTGAGAAATTCGTATGCGGTGGTATTGATTTTGGCGGCAAGCTCGTCGGCGAAAACCGCCTCTTTGCCTTGCGTTCCGATCAACACCACCTCGTCTCCGACCCGCGCGTTTGGAATATCGGTCACGTCAATCACGGTCATGTCCATCGAGATTCTGCCAAGCACTTTTGCGCGCTTTCCACGAACCAGCATCTGTCCGATTTTGGAAAGCCCGCGGTCATACCCGTGCCAATAACCGATCGGGATCACTGCCATGATCGTATCGCGTGATACGCGTTCGCATCCATCATACCCCACACGCGACCCTTTGGGAATTTTTTTTACCTCCGCGATGATCGACTTCCAGGCGAGCACCGGCATCAATTCCATCCTATTGGCTGTTCGCTTTTTACTATTGGCTTTCTTTGTTTCTTCCGACGGCCAATACCCGTACAACCCCATGCCGATCCGCACCATATCAAGATGCGCTTCGGGAAAAAGCAGCGTGCCACCAGTTGCCGAGGCATGACACACGAGATTCTGGAAATTGGATCGCTGGAAATTAGAAACGATTTCTTGAAATTGCCCGAATTGAGACAGTGTATATATGGTGTCGTTCGGATCTTTTGCCGATGCAAAGTGTGTATAGATGCCTGCGGGAATAAGTTTTTTCCGTTTGAGTGCGGCAAGAAGTTTGGGGATTTGGTCCGGCATAAATCCCTGCCGGTGCATGCCGGTGTCAATTTTCAGATGAAACGCCGGACGCGGCTCTACGGCAGCAAGAGCCGTCAATGCGTCAAAATTGGAAATGGTGAGCATGATATCGTGGCATGTGGCATCGGCAACGCGAGACGGCAGAGTGTACCCAAGCACCAGAATCGGATTCTTAATCCCGTCTTTGCGCAACCGGAGTGCTTCGACAATCGAATCCACCCCGAACCAAATTTCTTTTTTTTGAAAATTAGAAATTGAAAATTGAAAATTCACGAGTTGCCTTGCAGCGAGCGAAAGCCCATGTCCGTACGCATTGGATTTTATCACCGCCATCAGCCGCGTTTCACCCAGGATAATACGCAAAAATTGCTCCACATTGCGGCGGAGCGCGCGAGTATCTATTTCGACCCATGTACGAACATCAGACCCCATAATACGCTATTTTTTGCCAATATGCTCAACACCTCCCATATATGGCCGCAGCGCTTTTGGAATTTCAATGGAGCCATTCGCCTGCTGGTAATTTTCCAGGATGGCGATGAGGGTGCGGCCGATGGCGAATACGGTGGCATCGTTGGTGTGGAGGAACTCGACAAAACCGTCCGATTTTCTCACTTTTGTGTTGAGACGACGGGTCTGGTAATCGGTAGTGTAATCCGCAGAGTGCGTTTCGCGGTATTTATTTTGACCCGGCATCCAGCAGTTGATGTCAACATGGTGGCTGCACGGCTCATCTGTATCTCCGCTGCAACTCAATACCACCTGATACGGCAGGCCCAATGCGCGAACCAAGTGCTCCTGAATCGCGACGAAAAAGAGATGCTCTTGAAAAGCATCCTTACCTAGGGTGAATGACCCCATTTCAACTTTATCAAATTGGTGCACACGAAAGATACCGTGCGTATCTTTGCCATATGAGCCGGCCTCTCTGCGGAAACACGTGGAGAATGTGACATAGCGCAACGGGAGCTTGTCTTCGGGTATTGTTTCATTCATGTGCAGCGGGACCAGAGTATGTTCACCGCTACCAATAAGATAGAGATCGTCATCAGCAAGACGATAGCGTTCTTCTTTGGTTGCCTCGCTCAACCGCGCCGTTTTGGTATACACTTCAGGCCTGATCATAAGCGGAACGGCAACGGGAATAAACACCGCATCAGAGACACTTCCCTCAATCGTCTCTCCAATATGGTGCAACGTCTCCCGCGAGCTTAAGGTATCAAACGCAAACCGAATCAGCGCAAATTGCAATAATACTAAATCCCCCTTCAGATAGGTAAATCGCGCGCCAGATACTTCCGCCGCTTTCTCCATATCAATAACGCCAAGCTGCTCTCCAAGCGCTATATGGTCTTTTGGCTCAAACGAA
The DNA here is from genome assembly GCA_964371935.1 of uncultured Candidatus Saccharibacteria bacterium. Taxonomy (GTDB): domain Bacteria; phylum Patescibacteriota; class Minisyncoccia; order Sungbacterales; family HO2-52-23; genus JACQRW01. The sequence goes on from CAYJOT010000005.1 coordinate 5,413, forward strand.
AATTGCGGAATCTCTCCCCACGTGCGAAGTACCTTATTTTCTGAATCATCTTTGCCAACAGACACGTCCGGATGCAGCAGATTCGGAATCTGATACATGAGCGCCTCAAACTCCTCCTCAAGCGTTTTCATCTCGAACTCAATGTGAGCAAGCTTTTCTTTTGTGCTGCGCGACTCAGCGATTTTCTGTTCCCGATCTGTTCCGGCAGCACCCGCGATCTCGTCGGAAATTATATTCTGCCTATTGCGCATCTCATCCACTTCCCCGATTTTGGCACGCCGCCGCTCATCCAGATCAAGCAGATAGTCCACATCAAAACTCACATTGCGATCTGCAAGCGACTGTTTTACCTTTTCCGGATGTTCGCGAATGAATTTTATATCAAGCATAGAAGTAGTAATTAGTGATTAGCCAATAGTTGGATCAAGAAATTCCTTGGGAAAGCGTTGCAATCATTCTATAGAGCATTTTCTGTATTTCTTCAAGAAGCGCACTCAACTTGTTGAAATCGCCATCTTTCATGAAACTAAGTTCGTGACTAATAATGAGTCGGGTCTCTACTTCTGCTGCTGAGCTAAAAGCAATCAAGAGGAATTGCCGGTATTCTCTCCGGTGTTTTCTGGCGAAACCTTCTGCGATATTAGAAGGAATCGCGACAGTTGCCCTTCGTATCTGTGAAGTCAAGCCGAATATCTCGGCTTTTGGAAAAATTTCAGTCGTACTATAAATCATTTTCGTGAGCGTGATGGACTTCTGCCATACGATTAATTCTTTGTAGGATTGCATTTTAATCTCACTATTGGCTAAACACTATTGGCTATTTACTCTCCTTCGGTCTCATAGTCGGAAACAATACCACTTCGCGGATGTTTTTCTGGTTGGTCAGGAACATGACTAAGCGGTCTATGCCAATGCCAAGCCCGGCTGCAGGCGGCATGCCGTGCTCCATGGCTTCGAGAAAGTCCTCATCGAGCCGCATGGCTTCCTCCTCCCCTTCCTTGCTGCTGCGCTCCTGCTCTTCAAAACGCTCGCGCTGGTCTATGGGATCGTTCAACTCCGCAAACGCATTGGTCAACTCAAGGCCGTTTACGATGAGTTGGAAACGCCGCACTTCATCTGGATGGTTTTCCCATTTTTTTGCAAGCGGAGAAATATCAAGCGGGTGGTGCGTTATGAACGTGGGCTGCACCAGATACGGGCGGCATATTTTTTTGTAAATCTCATCCGCAATCTTGCCTTTTGATTCATGGGCACCGGTCTCAATCCCGAGCTGGCGCCCTCGCTGTGCAAGAGAATCCCGCGTCTCAGCATCGTAATCCGTGATGAGCGCGTACCGGGCAAGCAAATCTTTGAAAGCAATTCTGGCAAACGGTTTTTTGAAGGCAATTTCTTTGCCGTCCTGTTCGATTTTTGAACCGTGAAAAAATTCTTTTACCAGACCGCAAAATAGATTTTCCACAAAACCCATCATGTCTTCTTCGTCCCAATATGCCGCATAGCACTCAAGCATGGTAAATTCCGGACTGTGCGTGACGTCAATGCCTTCGTTGCGGAAATCTTTTCCGATTTCATATATCCGCTCCAATCCCCCGACCAGTAAGCGTTTCAGATAGAGCTCCTTTGCAATTCGCAGATAGAGATCAAGATCCAGCGCGTTGTGGTGCGTGACAAACGGCTTGGCAAGCGTACCCCCGGGAATCGGGTGGAATGTCGGCGTCTCAACTTCGAGAAACCCCTCTTTCTCGTGAAATTTCCGGATAAACGTGATGATGGCAGAACGCATACGGAAACGTTGCCGCACTTCTTCGCTCATAATGAGATCAAGGTAGCGTTTGCGAAAGCGTTCTTCCACGTCTTGCAACCCGTGCCATTTTTCCGGCAGTGGCAACAATGATTTAGCAAGTATTGCCCATTGTTTTGTCTCAATTGTTTTCTCCCCACGCTTGGTTTCAAAAAGAATCCCCTCCGCGCCCAGAAAATCGCCGATGTCAACCGTTGCGAGCATACACTCATACTGCTCATCGCCGAGCGTATCACGCTTCATCAAGACCTGTATTTTCCCGCTCTCGTCCTGCACGTCAAAAAACGCAGCGCCCCCGTGCTCGCGTTTTGCCATAACGCGCCCGGCAATCCCTGCGTTTTTTTCCGATGTGGAAAGCGCCGTGAATTTTTTCAGCAGCTTCGCAACGCTATGCGTCCGGCGCGTTTGTGCCGGATACGGATTGACCCCCTGTTCAAAAAGTGTCGCGCGTTTTCGCACCCGCTCATTGCGAATATCTTCCAAAGCCATATGCAGCTACTATAACGCAAAAAGGTGAAAAAGGAAAGGAGACAAGAATTACCAAAATTTTATACCGATAGGATAAAAACTTTGGTAGCGGTATGATGTCACGAGAACAGACAAAGGGCGCAAGATTTTTTCTTGGCCCTTATGATTCCTCTGTCTTTACGACTTGCAATTTCTGTCAAATCGAAAAAAATTAACTGATCTTTTTGATCGTATAGACAGTAACACCGCTTGGTGTTTTTACATCGGCAGCATCGCCTACGCGCTTGCCCAGAAATGCTTTGCCAAGAGGTGACTCGTTGGAGATTTTGCCTTCCGTGGGGCTTGCCTCTTCCGAACCCACGATGGTGTACGTTTCTTCTCCGTGGCGCGACTGTACCACTACGGTAGAGCCGATCGCGACTTTATCGGTCTGGGAACCCTTATGAATGAGCACGGTATCGCGAAGCGTGTCTTCAAGTTCCGCAATCTGCGACTCGACCAATGACTGCTCTTCTTTTGTTTCCTGGTATTCCGCGTTTTCCGACAAATCGCCAAGCGTTTTTGCATGCTCAAGACGCTCGGCAATTTCTTTCCGTTTTTTCGTCTTGAGCGCATGGAGACGCTCTTTTAACTCTTCCAGACCCTCCTCTGATATATATGAAGACATATTGGTCTCAAAGTATATGGCAAATCGAAAATCCTGTCAAGAGATAGTTATCCCACTATCTAATATAGAGTCGCTAATCTCGTTCTCTGCCCGGGTCAAAATACCATACTAAAATATCGCGCATGATCGGCACGGCAACGGTTGACCCCTCTCCCGCACGCTCCACCATAACTACCATGGCAAGTTCAGGATCTTCAAACGGCCCAAACGCGGTTACCCATGCGTGCGGTTTTCCGGATCCTGCCTGTGCCGTTCCGGTTTTTGCGGCAATGGCGACCGGCACTTCATTCAGACGGCGCGCAGTACCCGCAGTTACGGTCTGGCGCATTGCTCTTGCCACTTGCATAAGTACTTCCGGACTTGTCATGCCTTCCCGGATCAGCTCCGGATCTTTTTGGCTCACCACGTTGCCGTCTTTGTCAAGCACGGCATCAAGCAGGCGCGGGCGGAACAATTTTCCCCCGTTTGCGATCGCGGCGGTCGCGGTTATCATCTGCAAAGGCGTGACACGCACGCCGCCCTGGCCGATGGACATATTATACGTATCGCCGATGCGCCAGATGGGATTTTCCGGATCGGTTTTGGGTTTGGTGGAAGGATCAGGAATGAACCCAGGCTGCTCGCCGCCAAGATCAATGCCGAGACGCGAACCGAGACCGAACGCATTGGCATATTTTTTAATGAGATCCACTCCCAAGCCCTTTTGGTCTCCATATCCGCCACCGATCATGTAGAAATAAACGTTGGCCGAAACCGCAATCGCATCGTAAAAATTAACCCAGCCATGTTTGCGCCAGTCCCTGAATACAGACACCTCGCCTGGATGGTACGGGTTTGGCACACTGATAAAACCTTCGTCATAAATCTTTTTCTCCGGATCAATCAGACCCTCCTGCAATGCTGCGGCGCCGACCACTGGCTTGATCACGGAGCCGGATGGAAACTCGCCCGCGATCGCGCGGTTGAACAGGGGCTTGAGCGGGTTTTTCAGAATTTTCTGGAACTCGGCAATTGAGAGCGTGCGGCCGAACGTGTTGATATCATACGACGGGGAGCTCACCAACGCCCGTATCGCGCCGCTTTTAACATCAATCGCGACTATGCTTGCACCAACGGCCTCCTGGGTGTATCGCTCTAATATCTCGTATGCTTTTTTCTGCAAAGCGCCGTCAATGGTCAGCCGGATGCCCGATCCATCCTCCGCTTTCTGGGTAAACGAAAAACGGGTCTCCTTCCCGGACGAGTCAATCTCGACAATCTTCTTGCCGCCCTTGCCGCGCAACAGACCGTCATAAAATGCCTCAATGCCGCTCTTGCCGACTGTTTCTTCATTTTGCAGTTCCGGCCGGTTTGCGGCTTCGTCCTCGGATATCTTGCCCACGAAACCAACAAGATGCGCGTTTGCCCGCGGATCATGATAAAGCCGGCGGTAGCTTTCAATGATCTGGATGCCGGGAAAATCGCTTTCGCGCGAGGCAATGGACACGACCACATCTAAAGAAATATCTTCCGCGACAAAAACTCGGCGAGGCAGCGCATTGATGTTTCCATCTGCCTGCCTGCCGGTAGGCGCGGCGGGAAAGCCGGCATCCGCCAAAACGCTTTTTTGTTCGCCAAACAGGGATCCGAGATTACGCATCAAATCGTCGAGATTGCCTCCCGCATTCACAAAGGCATCTTTTCTAAACACGAGATCAAAGGAGAAAATATTTTCGATCAGGGGATTGCCAAGCCGGTCATAGATCACTCCGCGCGGCGGGAAGATCGGACGTGTCACAAACCGGTTCTCCTGTGATCTCGCGAAAAAGTAATTTCCGGAACTGACCTGCAGCAAGACCGCATGCACAGCAAGGTACCCGATACCAAGCCCAATAAACGCGAGAAAAAAAGCCGAGGGCAAGCTCCCGATTGGTTTCTCAATCCTGCCCTCAAACTCTTCTCGTTGTCCGAGCGAGCTCATGGAGTCAACCAAAATCTCATCGGGATCAAGAAGGCCCGGAGACGTTTTAGAAAAACGAAATTTTGAGAAAAGTGATGCAAGCCGCATTATACGAATTTACCAAATACGAGGCCGAGCAATGGCACCATGACCAGAAACATCAGCATCAAAAGCACGGTACTAATGCTTTGCGTGATACGCGATTCGGTATTTGAGAAAAAAGTCCGAAACACCTCGCATATGAGCGCCAGCAGTACGCACGTGAAAAGGGAGACGCCGAACGGGACCAGCTGTATGGTATCCATAATAATACCGACGATGAGCGCAAACCATATGCGCACCCCGAATTCCATGCGCCAGATCAAGAAGCAGAAAACCAAGGCCGCCACCGGCACAAAAACCGTTTTTCCGGCAATCACGGCGCCGAAGCTCCATTCAAACAGGAATGCGCCAGACATGGCGAGCACTGCCAGATATGTTTTCATAGAAATAGAAGAAGTCCCTACTCAAGAATGACAAACACTTCATCGAGAGTTTCTGGACGCGCGATCAGTGTTGCCCATACACTTTGAAATGCTCCGGCCCCGTTTGAGGTCGCACGCGTAATTTCGCCGACGCGCACGTTTGTGTCCCCAAGACGCCTGGGCATAAGTACAAAATCTCCGGAGCGCACCGGCGTCTCGTCCGGAATAAGCTCAATGGAAAATGTCCGGTTGCCGATCCCTTTGGCAAGCGCTTTCATGTTGAGGGGCGCTGTCACAACCTCAAACGTTTCACCCGGATTCGACGCAACCGAGACTTTTGCAAACTGCTCTCCTGTCTCACGCACCACCCCCAGAAAAGCTCCACTGGCATCTATCACCAGATTACCTGGGCGAATCTTTTTCGTTGCCCCTTCATCAAGCATCAAAAACTCTTTTCCAAATTCATTGCCGTGCACAAGCACATGCGCGCCCTGAAGCGGTACGCGCTGTTTTTCTTTGAGCCCAATTATTTTTTGCAGACTCGCATTTTTCTCCAGGAGCATCCGGTATTCCTGCTCGATCTCGCGCAACCGTTGATTTTCTTCATGGAGACGGGACAGTTCATCCGCCCCTGGCTGCTCGGCCCAGAGGCCGACTGCGCGCCCGAGCACACGCGAAACTTGAAAGACCGGACGGAAAATCGCAATGACGGATGATCGCAGAAACGAGACTGACGCGCTACGGCTAAAAAAAACAAGCCCAAGCACTATTGCCAGAAATGTTATACTGTAAAACAATTTCCGTCGAACCATAAAACAGAATGAATTATCTTAACGTTTCCTCATACCCGGTATCCACCAACACATCGCGCAGTTGCTCAATATCTTCAAGGATAATGCCGGTGCCCCGCACCACCGCGCTTAACGGGTCATCCGCGACTTTAACCGGAATGTGCGTTTCTTCGGCAACCAAGCGGTCAAGCCCCCGCAGCAGCGAGCCGCCTCCGACCAGCACAATGCCGCGATGCATGATATCCGCAACCAGTTCCGGCGGCGTTTCTTCCACCGCCGCCTTAATCGTATTCACCAGCACGTTGATTGAATGACGCATCGCACGCCTGATGTCCGCATCATCCACGATGATCTCTTTGGGAAGCCCGGTGATCAAATCCCTGCCCCGCATGGTCGCCTCAAGCGGTTCGGCAAGCTCATAGGTTGAGCCGATCGCGATCTTGATGTCTTCGGCGGTACGCTCGCCCAGCAGCAGTTTGAATTCATCGCGTGCAAAGCGGATAATATCATCATTGAGCTTGTCACCCGCGATCCGCAAATTTTTTGCAACCACAATCCCGCCAAGTGAGATGACCGCAATATCCGACGTGCCGCCGCCGATATCCACGATCATAGAGCCCACCGCCTCCTGCACCGGCAGGCGCACGCCGATCGCGGCGGCCATCGGCTCTTCCACCAGATACACTTCGCGCGCGCCGGCGTTCTTTGCCGCATCTTCTACCGCGCGTTTCTCCACTTCGGTAATGCCCGAAGGAATGCCGATCACCACACGCGGACGCGCAAGCACCGAAAATCCTTTCTCATGGACCTTGCGGATAAAATATTTGAGCATCTCCTCCGTCACCTCAAAATCGGATACGACACCCGCAACCAGCGGACGCGTAGCGGTGATATGCGCCGGGGTGCGCCCAACCATTCGCTTCGCCTCCGCACCTATTGCAACAATCTGTCCCGTCTTTTGGTTTATCGCAACCACCGACGGCTCGTTCATGATAATCCCCTTGCCACGCACATACACGAGTGTATTTGCCGTACCCAGATCAATCCCGATATCCTGCGAGAAGTGCCCGAAAAGCTGGTCAAACATAAAAAATGTCTGCCGCTTTTTCATCTGATGCGCACGCGTACGAATGCGATTGGTGTTTGACGCCATATATAGTGACCATACTCTATCGCACATTACCTTGCAAGAAAAGATTGACAAATCAAAGAATGAGTTGTATGTTCGGGGAAACTAAGCACTTTGTCATAACTCGGGAGGAACGCCATGTACCCAAGTTTGTTTAATAATCTCATTCCCGCCATCGTGGTACTCGTTTTCATCGTTGCCAACGCACATCTTGCGCAACGGATCTTCTTAACTTGGGATTCTGCCGGTACACAACTACCTCCTTTCGACGTGTCTTTCTGGCATAGTAGGTTTGACCATGGCATCTTTGGAAGAAGCGCGGGCATCTGCACATTTGTATTTTGGTTTTTGTATTCGATCGCATTTCCGGATTATCCGGCTGCGCGGGCAATGTTGATAGGAGTAGGTATCGGTAGCCAGGGAATTTTCTTTCTGAAGAATCTACTCCGCATGTACGAAGTGCGTGAAAGATTGTATTTTCATCTTACGGTAGTATTGGCGTGGATTGCTTTCTACGCACTCACAGCAGAAACACGACTTTTTATTCTGTTCCTGGGTACATACACAGGATACATAGTATTTTGGATCGTTTCATTGCTGAATGAGGCAGAAGACGAGCGCGAGTATCTCTAGATAAGCCACGCCAATATATCGGCATGGGCTTCTTTTTTGCCACAAATTTTGCCACAAATCATCTTAACAAACTTATGACGATCGTCTAGAGTTTGTTAAGATCACACTTTGTCGATTGTTCCCCTCTCTCGCACACTAAAGATATATACCTTGCCCTTGAGATCTAATTCATCCAAAAGCATGATAAAACTTTCTGGCAGCGGACAAGTACCGATCCAAACGCTTTTCTGCAGCTGCCGAAAGTTGCAGCCAAAAAGTTCGGTACGAACGGCAGTACGTTTTTTTCGATCATATTCGGGAATATCGAATATAACCAATCGCGTGATACCGTCAGTTCGCGGTTGACCTATATTGAGATGCTGATCATGCGCTTTTCGCCATTCCTTTCCTTTCGGAGTAACATGCCAAAGAGTATTCTGCTTCGAACCAACTCTTTCCACCAACCCTTGCCGCTTGAGGCGGGACAAGATTGAGGAAATGGTTGCCGGGCGAATTTTTCGACGCGGATCCGATTCTAAAAGCATTTGCATAAAATAGCTATGCCTGTGCTTTCGCGGAAAGAGCGTACGAGAAACCTCATCCGCATCACATAATCTTTCGATAATAAACTGCGTGATGGTAGTTTTCGACATACAGACATCAATATTTTGATAATCACATCTCAACAAACTTTCGACGATCGTCAGTAAATTGTTTAGATGATACAGGACGGATCACAAAGAGAGGTGGTTGGATTTAAAGGACATTGGCGATCTTTCGCACGTGTTCAACTAATGTTGCGGTGTACCCGGCTTCGTTGTCGTACCAGGAAAATACTTCGATCAGGTTTCCATCTATGACTTTGGTGAGGGTCAGGTCTATGATTGCGCCGTACGGTTCGCCAATGATGTCGGATGAGACAATTTGATCTTCGGTCACGGCAACAGATTTTTGCCAGCGGGGGTCTGCGGCTGCTTTATGAAATACTTCGTTCACTTCTTCCGCAGTCGTATTTCTCGCAACTTCAAGCGTACAGATACTGAGTGATCCGGTAACCGCAGGCACGCGAATGGCAACCGCGTTGAATTTGCCGGCAAGCGCGGGGATTGCCTGGATCACGGCATCAGCCGCACCAGTTGTGGACGGGACAATATTCACGGCAGCAGCGCGTCCCCGGCGCAGATCTTTGTCCGGACCGTCCACCAGTTTTTGCGTGGCGGTATAGGCATGCACCGTTGCCATACTTCCTTTCACAATACCAAACGCATCTTTGATAATGGCAATCACCGGCGCTACCGAATTGGTAGTGCATGATGCATTGCAGGTGATCGGCCCCGCGCCTGCAAACCGGTCGTCATTGACCCCGACAAGCGCGGTAGTTACGTCTCCGATCGCGGGCGCCGTAATTACTACCCGTTTCGCACCGGCATCAAGATGCGCTTGTGCTTTTTTCGATGAGGTAAAAAATCCGGTTGACTCGATAACTATATCTACACTCAAATTCTTCCACGGCAGATTTGCCGGGTCTTTTTCGGCAAGAACCTGAATATCCTTTCCGTCAACTTTAAGATGCCCCTCGGCGGCCTCGATGGGTTTTCGATACCGCCCATACACCGAATCATACTTCAGAAGATGCGCAAGCGTTTCAGTGTCGGTGAGATCGTTGATCGCGACAATCTCCAATTCGGACAGCCCGTGCACAGCCCGTAAAAACGACCGTCCGATCCTGCCAAACCCATTGATCGCGATGCGTGTTAATTTCATAATTGCTTTTGCTTAAGTAGATAACTATATGCCGCCAGTGCGGCCTTGACCGCGTCTCCGGCCGAGATGTTGTTCTGCTTGTACGGATCATCGGTAATGTCTCCGGCGGCAAAGATGCCCGGGTGCGAGGTGGTGCCGTGTTTTGAATCAATGATGACCTGGCCAAATTTGTCGAGGTCAACTATACTTTTCACCATCTCGGAATTTGGTATTGACCCGATCTCGACAAACACGCCCTGCACCGCAAGCTCTTTCTCCTCATCGGTCTTGCGGTCTTTGTATTTGACGCCAGTCACCATCTTATCGCCAAGAATCTCAAGCGTCTGGAAATTGAGCAGTATCTCCACTTTCGGGCTCTTTTTAATATCCTCAAGTGTTACCGGATCGCCCTTAAGAGAATCGCCGTATTCGAGCAGATAGATCTTGTCGGCATAGGGGATCAGGTCAACCACGGCTTCAAGCCCGGCATTGCCGCCCCCGACCACGCCAACAATGCGCCCGGAGAAAAGCGGCGCATCGCATGTGGAGCAGTACGCGACTCCTTTGCCGTTGAATTGTTCCTCCCCCGGCACTCCCAGTTTTTTGCGGCGCGCGCCCGGAGTCAGAATAACTGCTTTGGATTCGTAAGTCGCACCACTTTCGGTTGTGACGGAAAAACCCTCCTTCCCGCCTTCGCCAAGGCTTCGGTGGGCAAGCTGTCTGACTTCCCGTACGCGCTCCGGCATTTTCACCTCCACCATATCCGGAAACGATCGCACATGCGCCTCAAATTTCTTTGCCAAATCAAAACCGGAGATATGCGACTCCCCGATCCAATTCTGAATATCATCGGACACGATGGACTGCCCGCCAAACTCCTCGGTGATAAGCAGCGTGCGCAACCGCTTGCGCGCCGTATACACCGCAGCCGCGCACCCCGCAGGCCCACCGCCAATAATGATGATGTCGTACAGCATAGTGAGTACTTATTTCGCTAAAATTGCTTTATACCTCGTGATGGAACCCTGCTCCGGTTTTTGTTCCTCAATGTGAAGCGCAGTAAATCCAATTTCTTGTGCAAATGTTAGATCGTCTTCAGTGCCTATCCAAATCAGAAATCCTCCCGGTTGTAATACTCGATAAGCCTCTTTGATCGCGGCCTCACGGACACCAAGATTCTCTTTTTCAGAATCTGTCCGTTGTATTTCTGAAAAAGGAACTTCTATATCGCCATAAGCGATATGCAATTCCCTAACTCCGATTGATGAAATTGTCCCAAGACATGCACAGAAAACCCCATCCACAGAATTTTCTTGCAGTGGCATATCCGTTGCATCTGCGCGAAAATCGACAGGTCTCTCAAATGTTACTCCGCCATCACCCGAAAAATATGGTACGCCCCTATAAAGATTGGAGGTAAAAACTTTTTTGATCGTACTGATATCAATCTCTTTTGGCGGATTGTCTTCGCTTAAAACATAAAAGGGATATCCTTCTTCAGTTCGCCCGGCGATCTCAATAAAAGGTTTCTGCTTCTTGCTGAATTCTGCAACCATACTAAACCCATCGCGTTCTCTTATTTTTGTGATCAAGCCGTCTCCCAGAACAGAAACTTCCTTCCACAACGCCTCTCCCCACTTCTGTGCATCGAGTGAGTCAACATGCTCGTTGAATTTATGTAGTCCTTCGTTCACAATCTTGCGCTAAAACAATAATACCTACCCACTAAACTTGCTCGCGTTGAGTATGGTTATCCCGACGAGCTGTTTACCACGACGTCTCACGATTACATACATCATTAGGCAGCATTTCACTATCAGTGGCTTGCTGAGGCCTCTTAAATGACATATAAAGTACGGCTGCTTCTTTATCATAATCAAACCATGCATGAGGAAATTTCAAACTAAAAAAGAAGGGGGATCGCTTTGAGCACTTGTTTTATTGATGCGACTTGCGCCATATTTCCATACAATCTTATCCAATTTATCAAATTGAGTCAATCTTACTATTTTCACTGCACGCTCTTCGGATCAACCCCGCCCATGTCTCCGGGGATAAACTCTGGCCCGTGGTTTTTGAATGCGCGATAGAACCGGCGGAGAGCGCTTTTTTGCTGATCAGACAGGGCGCTGTTGGCAAGATCAAATTTCAATACGCGGGTCCACGCAACAATCGCAATGTCGGCGTCATTTGCGGAGCGCGGAGCCATCACGATCTTTGACCCGTCAAATTCCTTGACAATTCCCTTCAAATCTTCAATTACCTTGGCGGGCATGCTTGGCCGATACGCAATCCATACGCCGCCATGCTCAAGATTATGAATAAAAATTTTGTCATTTACTTCGTAGTCATACACGCCTGAATGTGCCGGACTCGCGTAGTGCGCGCCAGACGACGGAGGATTTGAATTGTAGGGTTTTGGCAACGGCGCCTGCAAATCAATGTGCTCCTGCCCCACTGCCGGGTATGAGACACCCGGAGCGTTTTTGGCGTTAGCCATAACAAGCCAGATAATGAGCCAGACACCAGCAACAACCGCAAGCAGTATGCCTGCGATCCACAGTATGCGTCTGTTTCTTCTTCTCCGGATCGCTTCATCAATCCGGGATTTTTTCGGAGGAGTCGTTCCTTGCATGTTCTCAATATATCATTTTGTTCTCCGCGACGCAATCAACTGTTTTAACTCCTCAACCATAGGCACCCCGTCCGGGTCAACTCCATAATGGCACGCGATGTAGTACGCGGCCCAGTCGGCCAGCACCAGTGATGAAAATATTTTATGGAAAATATTATCTCCCTGAGGCGGCTTATCCGCCATAGCTTTAGCGAAGGCGGGCACCTTCGCCACGGGCAATCCCCGGTCTTGATATAATTTTGCCGTGATATCCATACGTGCCTGCACCCGTGGATCATCATCTACGTCTTTCAGAAAGATAATATAAAATTTCTCGGAGAGCGCGCGCATCGGCTCCGTGATATCGAAACCGGTCATCTCATTATGATTTGTTTCCGGAATCACATTGCAAAACGCGGGAATTTTTCCTGTTTCGTTGAATTTGATCTTCCAGTTATACGCGATGGGAAAATTTCGCGATGAGGAGTAAATCACCGGTATGTGTCCTGCCAGCCGACCTGCAAGCTCTTTGCCCGCTTCTTCAGAGCTCAGCGGATCAAGCGAAGTTGCGAGCATGCTAATCTCTGTCAACGCCTGCTCCTCGCCCATAAGTTTGAGCATGGCCTTGATACTGAAACCAAGCGCGGAGCGTGGCTGAATCTGGAGATTGGGAAGCTGGATATACGGAGAGCCGGACTGCTTCGCAAGTTCCAATAACTTCCCTCCGGCGGCAATGACCGCTCGATCCACCCCGCGCCTGCCCGCTTCTTCAAACCCGTCAATCGTCTCTTCCGTGTTTCCGGAGTATGAACTTGCGATCACCAAAGTTTTTCTCAGTACGTTTTCCGAGATAGGGGGCAATCCATAGTCCCGATGACTTATGATACTAATCTCTGGTTTCCAGATTCTTATTAATCCGGCGGCCAGGTTTGACCCGCCCATACCTGCAACAATAAATCCATCCACGCGCGGCAATTTCTCAGCATTTTCAACCACCAGCTCGAACGCAAACTGCTTGGCAAAATTTTTAATGGCTTCGTACATGATTGATAGTGATTATTGATATCAATGGGACTTACGCATTTGCCGCGTATCCGGTCATACTGAGCAGAGCGAAGAATCTCGTATTCCAGCATATAAGCCAAGAGATCCTTCACTTCGTTCAGGATGACAGGAAGCGCGTAAGTCCTAATCAATCTGCACACCGGAGTATTCAGACCAACCTTCTGTACCCGTTCACCTACCAGCAGTACCCGCATCTGAAGATTCCTAATACCACAAACTCTCTGGACGGATACTTCAGCAAGCTCACGCAGTTGTTGAATACGCATCGGGGACTAACCATTGACCGGAGGTACCGACTGATTCAGGAAATTCTGGCAAATCCATCACAACAAAAGTTTAATTAAACCGAAATCTTTTCTTTCATACATAGCGGAGGTTGACTCCATGGTAACGCACGCTACATGAAGATGTCAAACTAACTTTACAATACTGAAAAGGCAGAACTCATTAATCTGAAAGTCTAATCCTGGAGCCACCTCCCGGATTCGAACCGGGGACCTTCACTTTACGAAAGTGCTGCTCTGCCAACTGAGCTAAGGTGGCACACGAAGGGCAGGAGAGTCGAACTCCATTCGATGTGCATCGAATCAGAGGGTTATCAATCCTTGGTCGCAGCCGTGCGACAATACCTTCCAATACCGCTCCGCAATGCTATTGTAATATAAATCAAAACAATAACAATCCCGATATTGTCGGGACTGCTATTGATTCGATCCATCGAAATGGATATCGCGGATTGATAACCCACCATCAGTATATGCCGACCGCTCGCCATTGTCAAGACATAGTTATACACATCAAACCACTCCTTGCTCAACCAGAAAATTGCGTACGGCGTGAAAAAGTTTGTCGTGGCCTTGTTTGTTGGGATGCAACCCGTCCTCGAGGTCTTCCGGCTGCAAAAGGGAGAGTATCTCAAGATGCGGGACATCATACTCGGCGCACATTTTTTTGATAATCGCGTCATACGCGCCAATGCTTCGGTTGGAAAAGTAAGAGGTCTTATCAAAGGGAGTGGTGCGCGTCTCATCAACGCCGGTCAAACCGATCCAGGCAACCGTGCGGGTGCGGTGTTTTGCCTTGTCGACGAGCATGCGAACGTTTTCTCTGAATTTTTCCGTCGAGACACGGGGGATGTCCGAATCCTTACTGCTCGAGTCGTTGGTGCCAACCGCAAAGATAATAATGTGCGGCTCGCGCGCGTCGGCCTCCACCTGAAAACGTTTGAGTACGTCCTCGGTCGTATTACCGGGAATGCTCAAGTTGTAGAGAAAGTAGTAGAGCGCAAACTTTGACTCAAGGGTTTTTTGCTGCAGCGTATTCTGCAGCTGGTCGGCCCAGCCCAGATGATGCGTCCACTCCCCATACGCAATACTGTCCCCGAATATGCAGATGTTTTTTGTTGGCACGAAAGTTAATTTTCTTTTTTCAACGCCCCCTCGCTATACACATTGGACGCGTTCCAAAGCAGCCAGCCGTGTGGCTCGACGCGTTCGGCCGCATCAATTTGCATTCTCACCTTTTCGGCGCCATACGGACGGCGCGCGAGCCGATCCTGTTCATGAAAAAAATCTTCAAGCCACGGCCGCAGGCGCACGCGAGAACGCGTCTCGGTGGAAGATGCAACCGCAAGGGTAGTACTTGCCCTGATGCCATCCAGAAAATCACGCGCCGTCTGCAATGACCGCCCAACGGTTATATCCGGACGCGCCCGCACCTCTTTCGTATCAAGGCTGATCAAAGGCAGCTTGCGGCTGGGATCGTCCGGCAGATACAGCCCGCCGTAGTAGTGCGAAGGATAAACCATAAAAGATATATAATCAAAACTCTCTCCAATATCCTGCAATCGCTGTCCAATGCCCGTATCGCTCGTGAGCAGCGCCACATATCCAAAAAGATCGACCGAAAGAATAATATCCGGTTTGTACGCGCGTATCTGCTCCCCGAGAAACGAGAAAAAACTTTTCATCACCTCGTATTTTTGCGCCTTGCGGTTCCATGCCGGATAGATCGCAGCCGCCACGTCGCCATCCGAAGGAAATCGGACATAATCGAATTGCAATTCGTCAAATCCAAGATCAATCATCTGCTTGGCAAAGGAAACGATATATTCGCGCGCGCCTTGCGATGCCGGATCAAGCCAGTAGCCGCCCTTATTATCCTGCCAAAAATTCACATTGGCGGATCCATTGCCGGCAACCCGGAGATATTTTTTATTCGCGCACTGATCCGATACTTTCTTCGGCGATGCCCGCTTCAGATACCACTCCGGATGCGCATTGATCTGGGACGCATCTTTGAAAACTGCGATCCGCGCGATTGCCCAGATGTGTTCGCGATGCAGCGTATCAAGAAGCACTTTCAGATTTTTCACGTTATAATCCGGACCACATACTTCTTTCACGTCGATCACGATGCCGTTGATCTCAGTGGTTTTTGCAAGTCCGATAATATGGTTGCGCAGCCGCGTGGCTCCCGCATCCTGATCATTCGCAACATCGGCCGTCATATAGAGTCCTCTGATATCGCTCGACCGCGTCAGCGCATCCTCCCGCAGTTCTTCCGGAGTTTTTTCCAATGTTTTGGGCTGCAATAAATCGCCGACCTGCAGAAGTGCTCCCATCATTCGCTTTGCCCCAAATGGCTTTTCGCTGGCGCGAAATACAAAGGTAAGCAAGCCCGTCACGACCATTCCGGCAATTACCACTCCAAAAAAACCTTTGAGAAAAGATCGCATATTTAATCAAAGACAAGCGTTGACCCAATGACATCGCCTTTTTCAAGGCCGTGTACCAGCACGCTCACATCGTTGCCGACCTTATCGAAAACTTCGGGTACCTCGTCCCGATACTCAATCAGCCGCACCTCGCCAATCTTGCCATTGGACATCACCTTCATCTTAAGCTTGATCGCGCCCTCCAACAACACACCCACCACGACCAACCCCTTCCCGATCATCGGAAACGAATCCCTGACCTGCAATTTTCCCCCGTGTTTTCGCATAAATGTATGCTAAATATCGATCTCAACTTTCCACTGCATAGGAATAAGGGTGAGATTGATTGAATATGTAAAGTTATTCTTCTGTTTCCATTCCGACTGGCCAATGGACAAGTCGAACTCGCACTTACTGCTTGCTTGTCCTCACCTACTCCGCCGAAACACCCTTAGCTGCAAAAGCCGGGCGCAGTAGCACAAGCGGGATACCAGAATCGGACTGGCGTCTCTTGCTTGGGAAGCAAGCGTACTACCACTGTACTAATCCCGCACAGACATACTATCGAAGTTGATATACAGGGCTTGGGAAGTCCGACACGTTGGATCCTGCCACTAAACTATGGCCGCCCTTTTGTACCCGTGACAAGATCATACTCTATCATAAAACAAAAAAACAATGCCGTCCACTTTCTTTCCCATACAAAAGGGTAAGAAATTTCTATCACTATGTTGACCGATCGGACAACATAGTATAATAAACTAATACGATCTGACCTCTCACCGATACTTTGGTGTAACCCAAAATCCGAGGCGGTACTTGCCGCCGAGCATGACACGGGTCTGCGCCTCGAGTGCCGGAAACGCGCCGAACACGATCATGGTGATCGGCATGAGAAGCCACTGAAAAAAGTATAAGATGTGATGACGTTTGCGAAACCATTCTGGTTTTGGCGGCAAGAGGATAAGGGCAAAAAATGCCGACGCGATAATGCCGACCATGGCAAAGGTCATAATAAAGCGCGTAATGCGCGGGAGATTATAGGATAGCACCGATACATTGAATTCGGATCCGCCGAGCGTCACCGGCAGCCAGCCCAGCACAAAGATAATGATGGAGTTGGTCGCCCACGAGTGAAAGCCCTCGATGTAATGGAATCCGCGGTAGAGTTTTTTCCTGAATGACATTTTTGGATGGCGGCGGAATCCTTCAAGCATATAGGGAATGTTCTCGCATCCGCCCCATGCCCAGCGGCGCTGCTGCTTGTAGAGATTTTTCACGGTGTGCCAAAACGTGGGTGCCACATTGGCGTCCATTGAGACCGGATACAGAATCGGCACCACGCGCCAGTCGCCATCGTAGTGGAGAAAACACTGCCAGAATATCTGCGAGTCCTCGGACACGATACCCGTATTCCAGAATCCGATCTCGACTAATGCCTTGAAGGGCATCGCGTGGGACGAAAACGTGGCCATGCGTTCCGGACGCGACTGCTGGATCATGTGCCAAAACGATGAGGAAAATGCGATCACGCGTCCAAGCGCAGGCGCCTGATAAATGTTGTTTGTAAAAAGCGGAACCGGCTGGAAACTTGACCTCTGCGGATACGGACACGTAAGAAACTCGTACGTCAGAATACCAAAATACTCCGGGAACACCTGTGTGTCCACATCAAAAACCGATACCATGATTTTTTCGTACGGAATCTTGAGCGGATCAATAATTTTTTCTTTTACCTGCCTGCCGGCCCATGTCTCATTTGATCCTTTGCCGGGAATCTCATCTGGAAGTCCGGCTGGATGCACCGTGGTAAGCAGATAGAAAAATTTGTCACCAAACTCACGCCGAATGCGCTGCGCTATCTCCTCTCCCTCCGGCGCCCGGCCTTCGGTCGCAAGCACCACGATCATACGATCACTGGGATAGTTTGCGGTAAGCAACGAGACAAATGTTTCTCGCACCAATTCGTACGGCTCTTTATACATCGGAAATATCACCAGATGATATACTTCTTGCCACGGTCTATTCTCTTTCCAAAGCCGTTCAAACCAGTTCACTTTCATATTATGCCGCATCCGCTTAAACGACGCGCGCAAGTGCATTGAGAAATACAGCGTCTTTAAAAACCAGTAGGTGTCAAAAATAATAATAAAAACGCTCGTCCATATCGGGAGAATATGCGAAAATACAATCGCCCCGACCAAAGTCCCCCACGCCAGCACTCCTGGCAGGAATTCAAAGAGTCGGAATAAACTCTGTTTT
Source organism: uncultured Candidatus Saccharibacteria bacterium (assembly GCA_964371935.1). Lineage (GTDB taxonomy): Bacteria > Patescibacteriota > Minisyncoccia > Sungbacterales > HO2-52-23 > JACQRW01. The sequence goes on from CAYJOT010000005.1 coordinate 23,684, forward strand.
TGAGTAATATCTGTAGCCATGGACAAATTAATCCACCCGTAAAACCAAATCAGCGGTTTCTTCAGGTTGATACTGTTTGATATATCTTTGCAATGCAGTAGTAACCTGTCGGAAATAAGAATCGGGATGGGTCTCAGGAAAATAATCACTGCCCCATTTCTCTTGTTCCCGCGCAATCCGCCTTGCATTAATGTTGTTCATATCTCCCGCAAGATAAACCCTCTTATCCCACAGATCATTCAACAGCCGTGGATGAAACATAAACACGCCCTCAATAACCATAATTCTTTTTGAGAGATCAAATGTTTTGAGAATATCAATTTCTCCAGAAATCGGATTGAAGGTATGTATCTGATGCACTTTTTCATCTTTCCTAAACGCTGATATAAGCTCTCTTAGTTTATTGTCATCACATACTTTAAGTTCGAAAACTTTTGATCTGTCAGCAACTCGGGATAATTTATCCTCAACCGTCTTTCTGGAAAAAAGAAAATCATCGCGATGTACGATAATAATATCCGGGTTCATTACCGCAAGATTGTCCGCCAAGGTTGTTTTGCCTATTCCGGTATATCCGTCAACGGCAACCAGTAACTTTTCTTTTCCATATGCCCATTGGGTAATGGCGTTATTTAACTTTTCGATAGGAGACATATTTTCTAAAAATACAAAAAAACCAAGTCCTCCGGCTCGATCCGGAATCCGGTTTTGCAGTTTTGGCAGGCACGGGTTTCGGAATGCATGGTTCAACCTTACTCAAATTCCCTACATTTGTCTATCATATACCAGTTACTAAAACGATAGACGATCGTCAATCGTTTTAGTAAGGATGACCTTTACGCTATCTCTTCCTGATAACACTCTTCGCAATACACGATATCCAGACGTTCCGGTGCATACGAGGTCAGAAAAGCATTTGAACATGCGGTGAGTTCATGTGAGTGCGCGCCTTGATTTTGGTATGCGCCGTTTGCCGATCGCTGGCCGGCACAGTGACAGGTTCGCGAATAGAATTTCGGCTGGTTGCGATATTTGGTGCGCTCGATAAAGCGGCAGTTGTGGCATACGCGTGGGAGCGGGAGCGTCATGCGGCGGTAAAATTCAAGCTCCATGGGAATCAGACGAAATGCTTTGGCGCATGATGCACATTTGATGACTTCTTTCAAGATTGAATCATCAACATCCTTGATGTGATCGGGCAGGTTTTCGGCATTCACTGTGGTTTGGAATTCGCGCGTTTCCGGATCGCGCCAGACATACCCTTTGTTGACTGCCTGTTCCTTGGTCATCGGAAAGAAGTCCTGCGCAAGCGTCTCGTTGTACGCGAACGGAGAAAACTCCGGCGGGAAGAACTCGCCGTAGCGATATACTCTTCCTTCCTTGTCGGTAAATGGCATATCGTTCATATGTTGGATGATCTTCTCGCGCAGGACAAAATAGTCTTCTTTCGTATACTGCTTGTTGAAAATGCAGTGTGATTTTTTCTTTAAACTTACACAGCCAAACAAATTGTTTGATGAGGCGCATTTAAAAGAGTACTCTATATCTCGATTTGCCGGCCAACAGTCAACGGTAAATTTTACGCCATGGCATCCATCTCCAGAAACAAGCACTTCATACATGAGCTCGCTGTGTTCGCTCCAAATGGTAAAATCATAGGAATCGCGGGTTCCCAGCGCTAACTGTTGCGAGTACTTTACATTTTCCGCATTGATCACATTAAAACTCTCATGCACATTTTTACACGAAGCAAGAATATCACCTGACACATTGGTATTGTGCCAGCTCAACATAAATTTATGCGGTAAAGATAGAGAGAACTGCTGCACTTGTTTCTTAATCTCCTCAAGCGATTGGTGTGAGCCAAGACCGAATTGTTCGAGCGTCGCAAAATAGTCCTCTCGGGCATAGGGCCGATTAAAGATGTAATACTGCTTGTTGCGAAGATTCGCGCATCCAAAGCAGTTCAAACACGCGATGCAGTCACGGGAAAACCACACATCGCGGCACTTTTCGCACCGGTAAGAAAAGAAGGTTTGGTATGAACCGTCAGTGCTGGTGCACTCATAGCAAAGCTCGTCATCTGCAACCGTGGTGCAATCCACGCATTCTTTTATATTATTTGCGTCAATCACATACGCACAGTGTTCGCAGTTACCCAAGTCAAAACAAAGATAACAATTCTTGAGGTTGCTGGCGCCATGCGTATAATCAGAATTGACCATGTTTCTGATATTGCGACTTGCCCATGGAACCGCATACATGAGTTCTCTAAATTGTTCAAAAAATGGCCTGGAGAAATTGTAATCTCGTCCGTAATCTATAGGGTCCCACGCATCCGACTGCCAGTATTCACGATCGTATACTTTCGCTTTCACCCGTGGTGGAAATTCTGAAAAAATTTCTTTCCCGGAAGCATCATCTTTGCGACGGAACAATAATCGCTCATTGCGAAATACCATCCTCCGTATCATCCGGCACTCCGGACACCATGTCGGAGGCGGCACCCGCATCTTTTCGTAAAACGCGAAATCCTCCGGCTCGATGATGAACTGGTTTTTGCAATTTTGACAGGTTTTGGTTTCGGGGTTCATACGGATATTCAAGCGACCTTGGCATGATAACACGCCTCGCAATAAATATTTTTCTCTCCACGCGCGGGATCGTACATCGTGGATACGCGTGCTCCGCACTGAGCGCATGATACTTCCCAAAATTGGAGGCGCAGATTCATGTCCTTGCGCCACTGGGTCATACGTACAAACAAGATACGGAACGTCTTCAACGAGGCAAACAGATGTTCAACGATGATGCGCTTCCTGCTATGACGGGTGTGGTGATCTTTCTGCCATTTCGTGAGCTGATGGAGTTTTGAGGATTTGAATGGTATGGCGATGTTCGTTGTTATGTCATGCTGAGCGGAGCGAAGAATCTCGATATGGTAGGTAAGCCGAATATCAGAGACCGTTCACTGCGTTCAGGGTGACGAAAACTGTTTTTCTACAGTCTCAGATTACTTTTCTCCAAAAAGCAATGTGCGAAATTCGTTCTTGCTTTTTGGTTCTAAGCTCAACCGAAGTAGGTCTGCCGTAATCTCGGGACTCCAGAACAGGGGGTCTCCCGTTGCTATCTTCATAAACTCTTCAAAATCTACCAGGCGGGTAATAATTCTCTCGCCAGCATCAGTAGTCGGCGCTTTTTCCAAAGTGCAATTCCGGGCTATATAAGTAAATATCGTCCATTCAATTTTAGAAACAGGATCAATTTCTTTCCATAAGCTCCAGTCCTTCGAGACATATCCTGTCTCTTCCAGTAGCTCGCGTTTTGCTGCGTCTAAGGGATCTTCACCCTTATCACATCGGCCGCCCGGGATCGAAAGAAACGACTCCTCTCTATCCGGTTGTTGTTCGGTCTGAATAAGAATTTTTTCTCCCACAACCGATATCACTTGTGCCGTATCCGGTCTTTTAAGCCGTTCAAAAATTTCAACGCTGCCATCGTACATTTTTTGTTCCCATTGCCAAACGTCAAAAATTTTCCCCTTGAAAACGCATTTAGCATTGAATGGCATTGTATTTCTTGGAGTCATATTGATAGATAGACCGGAGGGTGAGAGATTCGAACTCTCGAAGGGAATTACCCCTTACACGCTTTCCAAGCGTGCGCACTAGGCCGCTATGCGAACCCTCCAAAAAACTATTTGGGCAGATTTTGTAGTGCTCTGATTCGATCCTCAATCGGCGGGTGCGTGGAGAAGAGTTTGACGATCCACGAGGTTTTGCGTTCACCTTCCCCTTTTGTCCGATCCGTACCAAATGGGTTTTCGAAAAAAAGATGGGCGGTGGCGTTGGTCGCGGTTGCGAGCGGGCGCTTGTATGAGCCGATCTTTTTCAAAGCGGAAACTAATCCCTCCGGATAGCGCGTAAGGAGCACGCCGGAAGTGTCTGCAAGAAACTCGCGGCGGCGTGAGATGGCAAGCTGGATCAGCGTGGCAAAGATGGGCGCCAGGATTGAGAGCGCGATGCCGATGATGAGGAGAATGCCATTGTTTCCGCGTTCGTTGTCGCGGCCTCTATCTCCGCCAAACAAGAGCGAACGCATAAACATATCCGAGAGGATAGAGATCATGCCGACGAGCACTACGGCAACGGTGGAGACCAGCATGTCTCGGTTGCCGATGTGCGAGAGCTCATGGCTCAACACGCCTTCAAGTTCGGAGCGGTCAAGCATAGCGAGCAGACCTTGGGTGACGCACACGATGGCGTGGTCGGCATTGCGGCCAGTCGCAAACGCATTGGGCGCGTCATCCGGAATTATATAGATTCTTGGCATGGGAATGCCTGCGCTCATCGAAAGGTTTTCCAAAATCCGGTACAGCTCCGGATTGTCTTTCATCTCAACTGGCTGCGCCTGATGAAGTGCCAACACGATTTTGTCGCTAAACCAGTAGCTTATGACGTTCATCACGATACTGAAGATGACCGCGAAGTAAAGAATGCCCGGATTGTTGTAGACCTGGCTGAACGCCCACCCGATCGCGATCACCGCGCCAAAAAAGACGGACATCAGCAGCCATGTTTTACGGATATTCGCCGATTTTTGCGTGTAGAGGGTCATGGGAGTAGGATAGCAGAAATTTTATCGTTTTGCAATTTTATCTCCCAATCAGGGCGATGGCCATGCCGATGATGGCCATGACAGTGCCAACTACCCAGAAGCGCATGGTCACTTTATGGGGAGGCCAGCCGATTGCCTCGAAATGGTGGTGGATGGGAGCAATGAGGAATACTTTTTTTCCGCGATAGCGTTTGGACGCAAACTGGATCACGTCGGAAATCACTTCCACCATAAGGATGAAGCCGATGACCGGGAGCATGATGGCGGAATCGGTGAGGAATGCAACCACGGTGAGCGATGTAGTCAAACCAAGAATGCCGGACTCGCCCATATAGAAACGCGCGGGCGGGATATTGTACCAGAGGAACGCGAGCAGGGCGCCGATGATAACCGCACAGAATGCGGCCAGGTCTATCTGCCCGCGGAAAAACGCAATGCCGCCATAAGCGGTGAAGATGGACGCGAATACGCCTCCTGCCAGACCGTCTATGCCGTCAATGATGCTTGATGAGAAAAGCAGGATCATGGCCGTAATGAAAAGCGGAACATACCAGATGCCGATGAACAGATCGCCGTAACCCGGAATATAAATAGTGCGCCAGTCGAGCTTGTAGTAAAACCACAGTGCGCCTGAAAGCGCGATCAGAAAGATCACGAAAAGCCGGTGCCGGAATTTGATGCCGCCGGATGCTTTTTTGATTTTTTCTTTTTCTATTTTTTTCTGGCGGACCTGGAGGAGATCATCGGCAAGTCCGAGCAGGGATGAGGCAAACAGGATGGAAAGCGGCAGCCATGTCTGGTTGCGCGACAGAAAGTTTGCTTTGTCCCAGAATGAAACGTCGGTGAGCTTGGCAACTACCCAGAGCAGAAGCGCCAACGAGATGGTAGTAAGCCAGATAAGCGCGCCGCCTAAACGGGGCACTTTTGTCTCACGGTCTTTGTGGAGTGCGGCAAAGAGCGGGGTCTTGGTGCCGTCCGGAGACGAGGTGCGCACGTCTTTGCGCCACAGCCGGTATTTGTACATGATGAAAATAAGCGAAGGCGTCAAGATCATCGCCAGGATAAACGATGCGGAAAAAAGTCCGAATACTTTGATTGCGTTTGCGATTGCGTCTGTGGTCGGGGGCATGTTACTGGAATGAGTTTTCAAGCCATCGGATTAGTTTGCGTCCGTCGCCAAACCGGTCATGCGATCCCATGATAACGATAATGGCCGTGCGGTTTGGCTTGACCGGGTAGAGCATTACCAACGTACCCTGTGCGGCATCGGTAAAACCTGTTTTGCTGCCGAGGATGGCCGGAAATTCTTTGAGCAGGTCGTTGGTATTTATGATGGCATGGCTTTGGCGGTCAACGGAATAAACCGTGGCTTCGACCACACGCGAAATCTCAAGGACGCCCCGATGCGCTTGGAAGATGTATTCGAGCAGGCGCGCCATATCTGCGGCGCTCATGAAATGATCCGGATCGTCAAGCCCGATGGAATTTTGAAAATGCGAATCTGCCATACCTATCTGCTCCGCCTTTTTATTCATAAGATTGGTAAAGACCGTTGGTATGGCAGCCGCGCGATATTTTTTCTCGACTGCCTGGGCAAGTGCGTACGCGGCATCGTTTGCAGATTCGATAAGGACGAATTTGAGAGTGTCATCGCGGAGAAACGATTCCCCTGCCTTGGCGCTGCTTTGCGTCGGATCAACTTCTTTTGCCATTTGGGAAAATGTAATAAGATCAGAAGTTTTCAATTCCTCTCTGACCACGACCGCAGTCATGAGCTTAGTAAGGCTTGCCGGAGGCATGCGTTTCAATTCCCGCCTGCTCAAGAGGGGCGCCTGTTCTCCAACGAGCCGCACCATATAGGATTCCGCGTCAATGCCATTAGGTTCGGGGATTGATACGGGCGGCCGTACTCTACGGAGCGCGGCGATTTCGCTTGCGGTCTGTTTTCGTATGGGAGGGGCTGATGCGTTTTCAAACGGCCGGCCAACAGCCATAAATGCAAAAAACCCAAACGCAAGAATGCCAAGAGCGGTGAGGCTGTATTTGATAAAAGGTGACTCGTAGTTCATATTCATACCATAATTTTTTCAGGCGTTTTTCTCTTCCACGATCTCTATCACCTCTTTTTGTAACGATGCGTATTCTGGAAGCTCCTCCAGCTTGGACAAGCCAAAATGCTGGAGAAATTGAAAGCTGATCCGGTATTGATATGATCGCGCGTCGTGCGGATGCGGTGTTCGTTCAATGAGACCGCGCATCAGAAGGTTTCGGAGTGTAAAGGAAGAATTTACCCCGCGGATATAATCAACCTCGGGCCGTGAAAGCGGACCTTTGTAGGCGATGATCGCAAGCGTCTCAAGACCGGAGCGCGACAACCCCTCGGAGAATTCGCTTTTGACCATCCTCTCCACGTACGCATGAGCATCCGGATGCGAGCCAATCTCCACTGCTCCGTCCTTTTCAACGAGCACCAGTCCCCTATTTTGATATTCGTGGGCAAGCTGGTTAACTGCCTCTCGGATTTCTTCGGCGGGCAAGGCAAGATGCAGCTCAAGTTCTTTGAACTCCATAGCCTCACCATGCATGAACAATAGTGCTTCAATGATTGACTTGGTCTGCATAGGGAATTACACAATCCTCTTTATCATAATATCTGTAAAAGCGCCCTCCTGGCGCACGTCAACAAATTTCTGCTTGGCGAGCTCAAGGATTGCAAGAAAACTGACAATAATATCTATTTTCTCGCCGGATTCTTTCACGATCTCGGAAAATGCGCGCTCAACCGCGTTTTGCACAAACGATCGTATCTGACACATCCGTTCTTCAAGCGATATAATGCGCTTCATTTTCTCCTCCACCAGCTTCTTGACCTTTGGGAGTGCGGCAAGAAACGTCCGGAACGCGCTGGCCATGTCTCCGGGCGCCAATTGCGGAGGCGGAAAAAAGACCGGCGCAAACGCAAGATAGGCGTCACGGATGAAGATCGGCTTTCGCTCTGTCTCCAGCTTTTTCAGGAGTACGGCCCGTTCTCGGAATTTCCGATACTCGGCAAGGCGATGCTCCAGCTCTTGGCCCGACTGCTCCTCCTCTTCGGAAAATGAGAGATTTGGCAGGAGCGATCTTGACTTGATCAGCATGAGCTGGGATGCCACAACCAAAAACTCCGCGAGCTGCTCCGGGTCTATCTGTTCAAGAGAGCGCACATGCTCGATATACTCCTCGGCCACGCGGGAGAGCGAGATTTCCGAGATGGAAAGCTTTTCTTTTTCAATCAGATCAAGGAGCAGTTCAAGCGGCCCTTCGAATTTTTCATGCCTGATCTCAAAAACCACGCTTTGAGTGTAGCGCCTGAAAAGCGTGTTGTAAACAGTGGAAAACTTCAACATTATTAATAGGACTGTTGCCGAATGATCAAAATTATCCACAAAACAAACAAACGAAAAATATGATAGAGTAGTTTTTCTTCTGTCTCCGCTTGGGTCTTCGGGTAATGATGTCTGCCCCATCGGTGATGACTGATACGATCTCGGGATAGTGAGCGATCAGATCATCGAGCGCAATGAGTTGAGTAAAATCTACACGTGCAAATACCTTCGCACCGCAACAAAGCTGGAAAGGATGCCGAGGCCGAGGCCGAAGGTGAGCATGATGAGGAAAAATTCTACGAGGTGGAGGGTGAAGTAGCTGAAGAGGTTGAATTCGGGGACGAGGAAGGCGAGTTTGGGCGAGACGTACCACGTGAGCGGCAAAAAGACGATAGTGGTGATGAGCGCGGCGAAAAAGCCGTAAAGGGCGCCGGAGACCAAAAACGGGCCACGGATAAACCAGCTGGTGCCGCCGACTAAGCGCATAATGCCGATCTCCTCGCGCATGGTATAGATGACAAGCCGGAGCGTGTTGAATGCGACAAGCATCGAGATCACCGCAAGCATGAGTGCGAGCACGGCGCCGGATGCCCGCACAGCGGCAAGGATGGAGCCGAGGCGTTCGACTACGCGTTCATTTTCGGAAAAGTTGACCTTGTCCACAATCGGATAATTTTTCTGTGCGAGAAAACTTGATATCGCGGCAAAGCGGGAGGAGTCCTTGGCCTTCACATTGATGCTTGCCTCAAGCGGGTTTTCGCCAAGCTCGGCAAGCGCGCCGGTGATAAGCTGGTTGTCTTTATGGCGCTCGCGAAACGCGGCAAGCGCGGCATCGCGCGAGGTGTAGGATACATCAGCAACATCGGGATGTGATTCGAGATCATTTTTTATGCTGAAAATATCCTGCTCGGATGCACTGGGCTGGAAATAAATACTAAGATCAATCCGCGATTCAAGCTGCGCCAGAACTGTATTTGCAAATGCACCCAAAAACACAAGATTGCCAATTACGAAAAGCGCCAGCACCATGACCATGATAGTGGCAAGAGACAGCCAGGTGTTTCGCCTGAAGCTGACGTATCCTGCGCGTATGATTCGTTTCAATGTAGTGAGCGCCATAGATAGAGATTAGTTAGTAACATCCGCCATATAAGTTCCGTTTTCTTCGTCGCTGGTGATCCTGCCTTGCTCAAACGTGATCACGCGGCGGCCAAGATTATTGATAACTTCGCGGTCGTGCGTTGCCAGGATAACCGTAGTGCCAAGTCCGTTTACCTTGAGCAGCAGCTTCACGATCTCCGCGGTGTTGCCCGGATCAAGATTGCCGGACGGCTCGTCCGCGAGCAGCACATCGGGACGGTTGATGAGCGCGCGTGCAATCGCAACGCGCTGGTTCTCTCCGCCCGAGAGCTGATGCGGAAAATTATTCTCCTTGCCGGTCAGCCCTACGAGTTGGATCGCCTGCGGCACGTCTTCTTTGATTTCTTCGGGAGCGCGTCCCGCAACCTCCATAGCGAACGCGACATTCTCATACGCGGTTTTCATGGGAAGCAGCTTATAATCCTGAAACACGGTTCCGATTCTCCTCCTGATCCGATACAAGTCGCGCCGCGGCACGTCAGTGATGTCAAATCCGTCAAAAAAAATGCGCCCGGATGTCGGCTCCTCCTCCCGCAGCAGCAGCCGCAGCAAGGTGGTCTTGCCCGCGCCAGACGTGCCCACGATCGAGACGAATTCTTTCGGCTCAATGCGCAACGTCACGTCCTGCAACGCAACCGAATGGCTATTATAAATTTTTGATACGTTATCAAAAAATATCATAGCTCTTTCTGTAATTACTCTTTAATCTCCGCCTCCACAAATTCATCCAATCCCCCATCCAGCACTTTGTCAATCTGCGATGTCTCAACTCCGGTGCGATGGTCTTTGACCATCTGGTACGGGTGCATGACGTACGAGCGGATTTGGTTGCCCCATTCAATCTTCACTTTTTCGCTCCGCACGCCTCGCCGTTCCTGCTCCTGCTGCCCAAGCTGTAATTTATAAATTTTTGCGCGAAGCAAACTCATGGCCATTTCGCGGTTCTGCTCCTGCGAGCGCTCGTTTTGGGACGCGACCTGCAATCCCGTTGGCAGATGCGTGATGCGCACCGCGGTCTCGCGCTTGTTCACGTTTTGCCCGCCTGGGCCGGATGATCGGAAAAAATCTATGTTCAATTCTTCCGGTTTCAGTTCCACCTCCTCCGGAGCCACCATTTCCGGCATCACATCCACCAGCGCAAACGATGTGTGGCGCAACGACTGCGACGAGAACGGCGAGATGCGCACCAGACGATGTACTCCTCCTTCTTTTTTCAGGTAACCGTAGGCGTACGGCCCCTCCACCAGAATGGTCGCGTTCTTAATGCCCCACCCGGCAGGTCCGCTCCCCTCTCCCCAGTGCTCATGGATAATCTTGGCATCCCACCCGCGAGTCTCAAAAAATCGCCAGTACATTCGGTACAGAATCGCCGCCCAATCCTCGGCATCGCGCCCGCCCGCACCCGCATAGATCGAGAGCGCCGCATTGCCTTTGTCATACTTTCCGGAGAAAAAAAGTTGCGTTTCGATCTGCCGCACCTCCTTTTCCAGAATACGCGCCTTGGCCTCGATCTCAACCACCAGTTTTTCATCCTCGCCTGCCATGGCCGCAAGCTCATGCAGAGTTTTCGTCTCCTCCGCGATGCGATCCCACTGTTCAATCTCTCGTTTCAGCTGCGCGAGTTCTTGACTCCGGGTTTTCGCGTTTTCCCGGTCACCCCAGAATCTGGATTGCTGCATTTCCTGTTCAATTTTTAAAATCTCTTCGCGCTTCTTCCCAACGTCAAAGCCGGTCCGCGAACCCGCGGATTTTACCCCCTGTTTCGTTCAGCCGTTGCACCATATCTTCCATACCGCACAGTATACCACACTTCGAAAAAAAAGAAAAAGGGTGGAGTATCTTTACGACTGCGCTTGAACCTACTTTATCAAAAATTCCTGACTAATCGGAATAGGTTTCAGGACTTTTAGCGCCATTTTGAACAGGTATCTCTTTTGTTACTGCCGTATTGATTGCCCCGCTCTCTCCCAATACAGCCATCCGTTCTGCAAGTGCCTCTTGGATTTTTTGCTCTGTTTCTTCATATCCGCCCTCACCTATGTGGTCATAGATAACGTAGCCGTCTATATCAATTAAATATTTTCTTGGCCAATAGCGATTCTTGTATGCATTCCATGTAGAAAAATCATTATCAAGAACTACTGGATACTTGATTCTCTCTTTTTTTGTTGCCTCAAGAACATTTTGGTAAACTTTTTCAAACTCAAATTCCGGCGTGTGTACTCCGATAATAACGAAGCCCTTGTCCTTATACTTTTCATACCAAGCGTTGAGGTATGGCGTTGTCCGCTGGCAATTGATACAGCTATATGTCCAGAAATCAATGAGTATCACCTTCTTTCCAACAAACTCAGTAATAGTTACTGGTTTCCCATCGGTGTTGATGAAGCCGTCTGGACTCGTGATCTCCTTGGCCAGTTCATAGCGTTTCAATTTTTCTTGCGTAGAAAGATA